>JANXAM010000016.1:39355-52591 GCA_025062155.1 Gloeomargarita sp. SKYB120
AGGGTGATGGGTTTTGTGGAAGACCGCCTGGAAGCGCTCATGGCTGTGCAGCAGACGCCTGAACTGCACGACATTCCCTTATTCCTAGCAACCTGGGGCTACACGACGCCGGCGCAAGTGGGGTTGGCTCGCCAGCAGGGAATTCAACCGTTGACGTTGGAAGAATTTGTAAATCCAACTACTCCCTGGTTGATGGCTCAGTTGTCCCACTAACAAGTGGCTACAGCGCACGTCGGGTTACAAGGCGCAGACCCATGCTTCTTGACTAACTGAAGTGGCTTAACAATTAGCCAAGTCACCTATGCTTACCATCCCTTGGGTTGCAGAGCGCAGTCCCACCGAAGCTTTTTCGATGGTCTCCTAGACAAAATGGCTGAGCTGTACACTTAATGATTAGTTACAATCCCCAAAATTTCCCCAATTCGCCCTTTCCCATAAAAAACTTATATAGCATCTCTCACTCCAGGGGGATGACAACAGTGGTACACCCCTGGTAGACTACAGCTGTGTGAGGAGCGAACCAGTGAGGGGTCTGAGACGAAACTTGGATAGTCCTCAGCCCCCTTTCTGGTTTATAAGGAGCCGAAAGCTTGGGCTTAGGTAACGTTAGGTCCAAGGTGACTCAGAATTTCAAGTATCCTTTAGGTGGAAATATCTGTAGCTAGGCGCTTCTAGTCTTTTACAGGAGAGTGAGAGCCGGTATAACTATTGCCTTCCTGAACAGCAGCTAAGTCATCTTTGGTCGCAGGGCACAGTCCCGTCCTAGGTCTTCTAGTGACCTTGCGATAACGGGAGCGATAATCTGTAAAGTTTGGCTGGCCGATTCTCCGCTACAGTAGAGCTTGGAATGTCATTCGAGGGCTGAGTCCATGGAAACCAACATTCTGGCGTTGATTGCCACAGCACTGCTTGTGTTGATCCCCAGCGCGTTTTTGATCATTCTCTACGTGCAAACGGCCAGCCGGGGCGAAGGACAGCGCTAGGTCGAAGCTGGAGACCGCACGAGCAACACCGGGGCGTCGGCATGCACCCGCACGTAATCGGACACGGAATTGCCCAGCAACCGGTCCAAGTCCACTAGACTCCGGGCAATCGTTGGCCGGCGGTCAGGGGAACCCAACATCACCAAGTCAGCGCCGACCTCCTGGGCAATCTGACAAATCTGGATGCCAGGATTCCCTTCCCGTACGACACACCGGTATTTCAGGCCCCGTTGCCGGATTTTTTGGATGGCTTCGGCTAGGATGGGGCTTGCTTCGGGGCGTTGGGCCAGCTCTGTCAATGTGACGCCCTCGAGGGGAGGATTGATGTTCGCTAGGACCAGCTCGCCTCCCTTTAAGTCTTGCAGCAAAAACATCGCTAGTTCCAAGGTTTGTTTGGCGGCGGGGGAACCATCGTAGGCTACTAAAATCCGCTGGATACGCTCAACATAGGTGTCGTCTTTGACCAATAGCATGGGCCGCGATGCCAGTTGGAACACGTATTGACTGACAGAGTTTTCCAAAATCGCCCGCAACCGGCCTAGGCCCCGTGACCCCATGATGAGCAAATCCACGTCCAACTCGTCGGCTACACGGGGTACCACGTCTTTGGGGTCGCCTTCCCGCAACATGGTGGTCACTTGCTCTGGTTTCAGACAGCCCTTGCTATCCCCATTGCGGCACAAGTGAATCTTGGCTAGGGCATTCTTTAGGATTTCAACCCCTTCAGCTTGCTTGGCGACCATCTCCTGCGCGGAGGCCTGGGGGGTCACCACATGCAAGACGGTCACCTGGGCCTGGGCAATGCAAGGCAAGTCAATCAAGGCATTCAGCATTTCTTCTGTGTGACCCGTGCCTGAGACGGCCAACAATATTTTGCGAATCATGGGGTTTCGGTCCTCCCACCGCCAAGTCTATCTATAGGCTTAGACCAGAAAACCGGCCGCTGCGCGTACTTCTTCAGGTTTCTTCAAATTCCAGGAGTTGTCTGGGGTAACCGCTGGGCCAGTTGCGTCAGGACATCGCTCACTTGGGCGCGGTGGAGCGTTCGCCCATCAATACAGACGTTGGGGCCGTGTTTGCAGGCGTTTTGACAACCACTCCCTTCGACAAACACCCACTCGTCCCAACCCCGTTCGCGCACCTTTTCGCTTAATTCTTGCAATAAGGCGAAACTCCCTTGCTTGCGGCAACTGCCCTTTTGACACACCTGGACACGACAAGCCGGTGTCGTCATCTGCAGGGTTGGTCTAACGAACAGTTCTGTCGCCCTAAACAGTCGGATGTCCGTGGCTTCCCACCCCCCATCATGCCAACGCACGGCGACTTTGACCCCCATCCCTGGCTGGAGTTCCCGCGCGAGACCAGCCCGCATGTACTTAGGCAACTTCACCTGGTATGCTTGGGCACCATCCGTGATGCGAATAGATTTCAACTTGCCCTTCGCCGATGGCCAAAACCCGACAAACGTGCCCGTCAAAATCTGCATAAATGCAAGAAATGTGCAACAGGTTACCTCCTAGTATAGGGGATAGCGTCGGGTGTCATCCGTCCATGGCAACTGTGTATTACTACCAATGGGAGCGAGTTCCCTACCGCCAGGCGTGGACGTGGCAACAGGAACAGGTGCAACAGCGGCTTGTCAATCCCGACTTGCCCGATGTGGTGGCTCTGCTGGAACATGAGCCGGTTTACACGCTAGGACGTGGCGCGTCGCTGGACTTTTTACGGGCGCCCTTGGAAGCGTTGGGCATTCCGGTCTATCGCACCGAGCGGGGCGGCGAAGTGACCTATCACGGGCCGGGGCAAGTCGTGGGTTATCCGATTCTGCGGTTGTCGCACTATGGGTTGCATGTCCACCAATACCTGCGCTGTTTGGAGGAGATCATCATCCAGGCGTTGATTCCCTATGGCATTCGGGCAGGACGCAAGGCGGGTTACACCGGCGTGTGGGTGGGCGATACAAAGGTAGCAGCCATCGGGATTGCTGTGCGGCGGGGCGTTACCATGCATGGGTTTGCTGTCAATGTCTGTACGGATTTGGCGGCGTTTGCCCCGATTGTTCCCTGCGGGATCGCCGACTATCCGGTGGGGAACCTGGTGCAGTTTTGTCCAGAACTGACGGTGGCCCAGGTGCAGCGGGAACTGGTGCAGGCGACAGAGCGAGTTCTCGGTGTGGTGATGGAGCAAGTGCCGCCAATTTCGGTAAGATGCTAAGGATGACCCATGGAGTGATGGCATGGACAAGGAACAAATTTTCGCCAAAGTGCAGGAAATTGTGGCGGACACGCTGGATGTACCAGTGGAGAAGGTGACGCCTGAAGCCCATTTCGCCAATGACTTGGGAGCCGATTCCCTGGCAACGGTGGACTTGGTGATGAAGCTAGAAGAGGCGTTTGACATTGAAATTCCTGACAGCGCTGCCGAACAAATCACCACGGTGCAACAGGCGGTGGATTATATTGCTCAGCAGAAGGTGGCGGCGTAGGCAATGGCCGGTCGAGAGCGGGTGGTGGTCACGGGCCTGGGAGCCATCACACCCCTGGGAAACACCGTGGCTGAGTATTGGGCGGGACTGCTGGCCGGGCGCAGCGGCATCGGTCGGATTACCTTATTCGACCCCACTGGCTATGCCTGTCAAATTGCGGGGGAAGTGAAGGGATTTGACCCCTGCGTGTACCTGGAACGGCGAGACGCCAAGCGCATGGACCGGTTTGCCCAGTTCGCCGTGTGCGCCAGTTTGCAAGCCGTACAGGATGCCGGGCTAAAAATTACCCCTGAAAATGCCGCCCAGGTGGGAGTGGTGATTGGCACGGGGGTTGGGGGCCTGCGGATTATGGAAGAACAAAACCAGGTGCTGCAAAACAAAGGCCCCGACCGGCTGAGTCCCTTTACCGTGCCGATGATGATCTGCAATATGGCGGCGGGGTTGACGGCTATTCACGTAGGTGCCAAGGGGCCGAATTCCTGTCCCGTGACCGCCTGCGCCGCTGGGGCCAACGCCATTGGAGACGCCTTTCGCTTGATCCAGCAGGGGTATGCCCAGGTGATGATTTGTGGGGGTACCGAGGGAGCCGTCACCCCCTTGAGCATGGCGGCGTTTGCGGCTTGTAAAGCCATGTCGTTGCGCAATGAACCCCCCCAGGCGGCGTCGCGCCCGTTTGACCGGGACCGGGATGGGTTTGTCATGGGCGAAGGCGCAGGCATTCTGGTGTTGGAAGCTTTGAGCCATGCCCAGGCGCGGGGCGCGCGGATTTACGCCGAACTGGTGGGCTATGGCTGCACCTGCGATGCCTATCACATCACGGCTCCACTGCCCGATGGCGAAGGAGCAACGCGAGCCATTGAACTAGCGCTAAAGGATGGGGGATTGCGACCCGACCAAGTCAATTACATCAACGCCCACGGCACCAGCACCCCCGCCAACGATGTTACGGAGACCAAAGCCATCAAGAGAGCGCTAGGGGACCATGCCTACCAAGTGGCGGTAAGTTCTACCAAATCAATGACGGGGCATTTACTGGGCGGCTCGGGTGGGATTGAAGCGGTGGCGACGGTGCTGGCGATTTACCACAACCAGGTGCCCCCGACCATTAACCTGGACAATCCTGACCCAGAATGTGACCTGGACTACGTACCCCATCAGGCGCGGGCAATGCCGGTGGACGTGGCGCTGTCCAATTCCTTTGGCTTTGGCGGGCACAACGTCACCCTGGCGTTTCGCAAGTTCCGCCCATGAGCCAGATTCGGGTCTTGGCGCTGGGGTTGATTCGAGACGGGAACCGGGTGTTTGTCTCCCAAGGGTATGACCCGGCGCGGCAATTGACCTTCTACCGGGCGCTTGGCGGCGGCGTGGAGTTTGGGGAACCCAGCATCAAAGCGCTCCAGCGGGAATTTTGGGAAGAACTGCAAGCGCCCCTGACCGACATCGAGTACCTGGGGTGTTTGGAAAACATCTTTGTGTACAATGGTCAGCCGGGGCATGAGATTATCCAGCTCTACCGCTGCCGGTTTGCCGACCCCAAGTTCTACGAGTTGGAATCTGTCTCTTTTAAGGAAGGCGAACGCCAGAAACTAGCCCTGTGGGTGGATGTCGACCGCTTCTTGCAGGGGGAGTTGGTTTTGTATCCCGAGGAGTGCCACCGCTATTTATAAAAATATAAATGGATGCGAATGGATGCAGGCCAGGTTATTAGCACCATACTGAAGCACGACAAAAAAGTAACGAGTTACAAGCTGGCCTTGCTGCGAGCCATTAACGATGTTGTTTTAGCATTTCCTGACCTGCATCGTTTGAGACAAGATGTGGCAATCCCACTCCGCGTCTTAGCAGAATTTTGGGTGGCTTACTACTGGCCCTTTGTAGATGCGGCTCAACCGATTTGGCAAGGGCAAAGAGCGCAGTCCCAAAATGACCTGCGTTTTCGTCCCCATTTAACTCGACTGAGAGAAGCCTGGGAACAGGAAATCCAAGCTCCGGCGCGCCCTGCGGATGGATTTGTCCTGGTGAATGATTTACGGATTCCCCGTAAACGTGATACTTATTCCCCCCAATTTCTAGACCTGTATCAGCAAGCCATTAAGGAAATCACCCGTGCAATTGAGTATCCCATTCAATATGCTGGACCAGGTGAGTGGTCTGTATTTGACCGGCCAAAATTATTTAAGGACTTGCAAGGGAAAACGATAGCCATTCCGGGAACCCAACCGGAAGACCGCTGTATCGTGATTCGGTGTGAATTATGGGAAGTCTTCCATTCCCTGTCGTTGTGGGTCGAAGCGCTTTGTATTCATGAGTGGTGTCTCTTTTCGGAAGCCATTACCCGAAATACTGATAGGCCCGTTACCAGAGGAGATGTTTACACGTTGCTCACCGACCGGCCAGATAATCGCCGGCCCCTGACCTGGGAGCGCAACCAGATCGATGTGCTGCTGATGGAAGGCCACTCCTTCATTTGTCCCTGGACTTGCAAGCCCTTGACTCAACCCCAGATGTATCACCTAGACCATATCATTCCTGTGGCGATTTATCCGGTTAATGAACTTTGGAATTTGGTGCCATCGGATCCGGAATTTAATTGCCACAAGAAGAAGGACTATTTACCGACCGATCAATGTTTACAAAAGGCGCAGAGTCGTCTTGCACACACTTACAATATCTACAGCCATTCCCCCATACTAAAACCAGTGCTACAACAGGACGTGCGCTTGCGTTTTGCGACTTTGGATGATGACCGGCTCAGCCCGGAGGCCATCAGTTGTGCAGTGGTGAATTGGGTTGCTCAAGTGGCCGAATGCCGTAATATATCGCGGTTTGATTGTTATTAGGAGGGGGGTATGACGACGCCGCGAGTGTACAATAAATTAATCCGAGATAAAATTCCTGACATTCTACGCCAGAGTGGGAAAAAGTTTGCGATTCGAGAGATGAACCAGGTGGAATTTCGTCAAGCATTGCGGGATAAACTGTGTGAAGAGGCAGAGGAATTGCGAGTTGCCAATTTCGAGGCGCTGATTGACGAATTGGCTGATATTTACGAAGTGATAGACACGCTGCTCCAGGTATATGGCATTACGGAGGCGGATGTGCGAGACCATCAGCGACGAAAACGCCTAGAACGCGGGGGATTTGACCAGAGAATGAGTCTGCTGTGGGTCGAGTAAAAGCCACAAAGGATTATCTTGTCACAATTGATTGATACAGCTAAGTCATCTATGCTTGTCACCTTTTGGGTTGCAGGGTTCAGCCCCGTTGCTGAGACTCCATCCCACGCGAAGGTACTATACAACGCTAAACTGGGGAAAAAGGGAAGTCTGACCCAGTGATGCGACGCATTGATGTCCTGCTGATTGGACTAGCTTTGTTAGGGGCTGGAGGCGGACTCTACGGCCTGTTGCGGGTATTAGGGCTAGATAGTCTGGCGGCAGGAGTCTGGACCCAGGGCATTTTGATCGGCGGTTTGATCCTGTGGGTCAGCACCTACGCAGTGCGGGTGGTGCGCAAAGATATGACCTACCATCGCCAGCGGGAACGCTACGACCGAGCCTGGCTAGAGCACCGGATTGCCCAGTTGTCCCCCGAAGAACTGGCCCGCCTGCAACGGGAGATTGAGAGTCAGGATTAGTCGCTGACCCGCGCCACCACCAGTGTCATATCATCTTCGGCGCGACCTCGCGTGCCGACAAAGGCTTTCACCCGCATGAACAGGTATTTCAGGATGTCCTGAGGTTCGGTGTGTAAACTGCAGGCCTCCTGCACGGCCTGGGTCAGTCCCGCAATTTCAAACCGGTTCCCGTAGGCATCAACGGCATCGGTCAACCCATCGGTGTAATACACCAGCACATCCCCCGCCTGGAGATAGACCGTGCCGTTTTCATAACAACCGTTGGGTTCCAAGCCGATCAACATCCCCGCCGTGTCTAGCGTTTGAATCGTGGCCCCATCACAGCGCCACAGCAGGGGCGGGTTATGGGCGGCATTGCAGAAAGTCAACCGGCGTGTCTGGGGGTCGTACTCCGAATAAAACAAAGTGACAAACCGGTGGGAATTGGTCAAATCCTCGTACATAACCTGGTTGAGGTGACTCAGAATATCGGCGGGTGAATGGCCCCGCAACACCTCCGAACGCAACATCCCCCGCGTCATGGTCATGATGAGACCCGCCGGCACTCCCTTGCCCATTACGTCGCCAATCACAATCGCCCAGCGCTGTCCACCTGCGACTGGGATGAAGTCGTAGTAGTCGCCCCCCACTCGCTGCGCCATGGCGTACCGCGAGGCCAACGCTAGACCGGGAATGTGGGGGCATCGCTCCGGCAACAGATGCTTTTGGATTTCGGAACCCAGCTCCAGTTCCCGATCCAGCCGTTCCCGCTCGCGCAACGCCAGTCGGAGTTGCTCCTGCTCAATCGCCACCGCCGTCTGGTCCGCCACCAGATTCAGCAGTTGCCGGCGGGCGTCTGTCGTCACTACACCTGGCTGCTCACTGAACACCAGCAACCACCCCTGGACCTGACTGCCAACAATGACCGCTGTGCAGATGGCTTCCACCCCTAGCAGTGCCGGCAGTTCCCGCTCTAATGGCTCGCCAAGCGCCTGGGCTGTGGTCGTTCTAGGAAGTTGCTGGAGGTAGTTCTCCAGTTGCGTTCGCAAGGCCAACCACCCGTCCTCTCGATGACTGTAAAACTGATGCAGCGCCAGCCGGTTTTCCGGCTCCCGCCATAGCAACAACGCCGCCCCTTCTCCGTCACACACGCGCGTGGCAATTACCGGGATCAACTGCAAGAATTGGTTGAGGTTGTGCAAGGTCCGCAGCGCCGACCCCAGATAACTCAGCAATTCCTGCACCTTGCGATGCTCCCGCTGGGAACGGGCCACCAGTTCCTTTAATGTCAAAACCCCTTCTAGCGTGAGCGCCCGCGGGATGTCCGGCATTGTCGGCCTAATTCTGCGAAAATGTAATGCGTTATTTTAACACCCAAATCCAGGATGTCAAGGGCCATGTCCGGTGAAGAATCCCGCATCGAAACCGACAGTTTTGGACAGGTAACAGTGCCCGCCCAGGTCTACTGGGGCAGTCAAACCGCCCGCGCTCTCCACTACTTTGCCATCGGTCACGAAACCATGCCCCTGGCGGTCATTCACGCCCTGGGATTGGTCAAACAGGCCGCCGCCGCCGTCAACCAGGAATTGGGCTGTTTGGCCCCGGAACTGGCCGGTCCCATTCAACAGGCCGCCCAGGAAGTGGCTCAGGGCCAGTGGGATGACCAGTTTCCCCTGCGGGTCTGGCAAACCGGCTCCGGCACCCAAACCCACATGAACGTAAACGAAGTCATTGCCAACCGAGCCAACCAACTGCTGGGACAGCCCCTGGGGACGAAAACACCAGTGCATCCCAACGACCACGTGAATCTAGGGCAATCATCCAACGATGTCTTTCCCACTGCCATGCACATTGCCGCCGTTACCGCTTACCGCACCCAGTTGCAACCAGCCCTGGCGGAACTCCGGCAAGCGCTCCAGGCCAAAGCCCAGGCGTGGCAAGGGATTGTGAAAATTGGCCGCACGCACCTGATGGATGCCGTTCCTCTGACCCTAGGGCAAGAATTCTCCGGCTACGTGGCCCATTTAGACCACCACCAGGCCCACCTGGAAGCCTGTTTACCCCAACTCTACGAACTGGCCATCGGGGGCACCGCCGTGGGCACGGGTCTCAACGCGCATCCCGAATTTGGCCAACGGGTCGCCGCGCGCCTTGCCGAATGGACCAGCATCCCCTGGGTCAAAGCCGCCAATCCCTTCGCGGCGCTGGCGGGTCACGAAGCGCTGGTGCATTTCAGTGGGGCGCTGGCCGCGCTAGCGGGTTCGCTGCTGAAAATCGCCAACGACATCCGCTGGTTGGGGTCCGGCCCCCGCTGTGGGTTGGGAGAACTCCAGCTTCCCGCCAACGAACCGGGAAGCTCCATCATGCCCGGCAAAGTCAATCCTACCCAGGCCGAAGCCTTGATCATGGTAGCGATTCAGGTCATGGGCAACCACACCGCTATCAATTTGGCCCACAGCCAAGGCAACTTGGAACTCAACGTCTGCAAGCCCCTGATCATCTACAACGTGCTGCAATCCATCCAATTACTCGCCGATGCCTGCCGCAGTTTCAGTCGCCATTGTGTCCAGGGATTGACCCCCAACGTGTCCCAAATCGAAACCCACCTCCAGCAGTCATTGATGCTGGTGACCGCTCTCAATCCCCACCTGGGTTATGACCGAGCCGCGCAGGTTGCCCAGAAAGCCTATCGGGAGCAGAAAACCCTCTGCCAAGCGGGTGTGGAATTGGGCTATTTTACCGCCGAGGAATTTGCCGCCTGGGTGCAACCGGAACAGATGACCCGACCCACCCTTTCCGGGGATAATAAAACCAATCCTTTTGCCCAGTCGCTATGAAACACACCCTCTCGGTTCTGGTTGAGGACGAAGCTGGCGTTTTGACACGCATTGCCGGGTTATTTGCCCGCCGGGGATTTAACATCGAAAGCCTGGCGGTTGGACCGGCAGAACAACCGGGGATTTCGCGGATCACGATGGTGGTCCCCGGCGACGAGCGCGCCATCGAACAACTCACCAAACAACTCTACAAACTGATCAACGTCCTGAAGGTTCAAGACATCACCAACATCCCCTGCGTCGAGCGGGAATTGATGCTGCTCAAGGTCAATGCCAACCCCGTCAGCCGCCGAGAAATTATCGAAATTGCCCAGGTGTTTCGGGCGCGGGTTGTGGACTTGGCCGAAGATTCCCTGACGCTGGAGGTCACTGGCGACCCGGGTAAAATGGCCGCAATCATACAGATGTTGCAGAAGTTTGGCATCCGGGAAATGGCCCGCACTGGCAAAATTGCCCTGGTGCGAGAGTCAGGGGTCAACACGGAATATCTCAAAACCTTGGCCCACCGTAGTTCCTGATAGGGGAGTCCTCGCCATTTTCTCCAAAAATCCTCCCGAGACCTAGGAGGCAAAAACCCATTCTGCTATGCTAGGAATTGAACAGTTTCCCAGGAAGAAGATGACAGAAAATCTAGCGGAATTGCCCAAGGAACCCCTGACGGGAAAAGCGCTGCTGAAAAAGTTGGACGAACTGCGTCATCTCCCCCGGCGGGAGAAGGCCAAATACTGTGGCTACTACCGCATCAAAGGCGACCGCATACGGGTTAACGTTTCGGAGTTTATGGATGCGGTCTTGCTCGCCAAAGGGGTAGCGATTGATAATGCCCGTGATGGGCGCGGGCGGGAACCCACCTATCGGGTGACGGTGCATCGCAACGGTCAAATTGTGATTGGTGCCGCCTACACCCAAAAGATGGGTCTCAAGCCGGGGGATGAGTTTGAAATTAAGCCGGGTTATAAACACATCCATCTGACCCAGGTGGAACGGGCCAACGGCAAGACCCTGGCCAGTAAATCCAAAAAAGGCTGAACGCTTTTTCACTCCCTGGTGACCATCACGTTAACGCTCGGTGACCCGGCGGGGATTGGCCCAGAACTGGTGCTCCGTGCGGCGGTTCTCTATCAACCCCGTTGGCCGGTGCAGGTGGTGGGGTCCTGGTCGGTGCTGGTGCAAACCTACGAGCGGCTCCGGCGCTTGGGTCAAACCGCCATGGACCCGGCCCGGTTAGCGGTGGTGGACGTGCCGGCGCCCGAAGCCATTGCCCCTGGGCAACCGTCGGCCCTGACTGGGGCGCTGAGTGTTCAATATTTGGAAGCGGCGTTGGCGCAGGGGTGCCAAGCGCTGGTGACGGGGCCGATTGCCAAGCGCTACTGGCAGGCCGCCGGTTATTGTTATCCCGGACAGACGGAGTTTCTAGCCCAGGCCACAGGTGCGGCCCACACGGGGATGTGCTTTCTGGCCCGTTCGCCCCACACAGGTTGGGTGCTGCGGACGCTCCTGGCTACGACGCATATTCCCCTGGCGCAGGTCCCCCAGCGCTTGACGCCCGAGGGATTGACGGTACAGTTCACTCTGCTGCTCGAAAGCCTGGCGCGGGATTTTGGGTTAACCCAGCCTCGGATTGCGGTGGCGGGTTTGAACCCCCACAGCGGCGAGCACGGGCATTTGGGGACGGAGGAGCAGGACCTCCTAGAGCCCTGGTTAGCCCAGATGCAACAGCGGTTCCCCCACGTCCAGTTGTGGGGGCCGGTTCCCCCCGATACGTTGTGGGTGCTGCCAGCGCGGGCCTGGTGGTATCGAGATACGCCGGGACCCTGGGACGCCTGCATTGCACTTTATCACGACCAGGGGTTGATCCCGGTGAAGGCCCTCGCGTTTGAGCAGGCTGTGAACACCACCTTGGGGTTGCCCATCGTGCGGACCTCGCCCGACCACGGCACAGCGTTTGACATCGCCGGTCAGGGAAAAGCCAACCCCGCAAGTTTTCTCCAAGCCTGGCAATGGGCCGAGTGGTTGTGGGAACGACGGTTTAACCCCTAGACAGGGGCAACGTTCGCGGGCTGACGCACCAGGTTGGCGAGTTCCTGCAACTGGGCAATCGCCTCCGCCCCCTCTAGTTTCATCAGTTCCCGGTCGTCCCGCATTTCCGTCCAGGTGATCCCGTAGTCCGAGACTAGGAACCGGATCAAATGCCCTTCCCCCAGACTGACCATAAACGAAGCACTGTCCATCGACGGCCCACAGGTGTAGCAGGAGGCTAAGCGGCCCTGGCGTTCCAGAACTGTGGCCAGCGCCTGCAAGTTCATCACCAAATCGCGCACCAACTCCCGATGCTGATCCGCTAACCGCAAAAACACTGAAGTCACCCCTGCTTGGTTTTCCTTAATCTTAACTTAAAGTTTTAAGGTTTTGCGGAAGGGGGTTCGCCTAGCGATGATAGTGAAGATTGAAGGAAACGATCCTGCGATGAAGTGTCTCCACTCACGTTATATAGCTAAAAACGTTTAGCTTGGCATAGAATAGGGCTAATGAGTTCATAGAGGTTTTTCATGTCTAAGCCTTACAGCACAGACCTGCGTCAGAAAGCCATTGAAGCAGTCTTGGGGGGGGCAACACTCGTTGAAGTGAGCCAAATGCTGAACATCGGGTATCGCACGTTACAACGCTGGCTCAAACAATGGTCTGAAACCGGTGATTGCGCCCCCAGGACAGGCTACCAGAAGGGGCATAGTCATAAATTTCGCAAGTTTGTCGATGCGAACCCCAGTCTGACCCAGAAGGAAATGGCGGCCATCTGGGGCGTGAGTAGTATGACGATTTGTAGAGCACTAAAGAAGATAGGCTATACCCGTAAAAAAAACTTTCTCCTACCAAGAACAAGATGAGCAGGAGCGACAGACGTATATGGAGAGAATGAAGGATATGAAGCAGGAAGAAGTAGTTTATATAGACCAATCCGGTATCGACCGGCGAGAGGTCTATGAGTATGGCTGGGGTGTGAAAGGGGAGAGAGTTTATGGCAAAAAGGTAGGTAGAAAACGTGAAAGAGTGAGTATGATGGGCGGTTATTACCTGGGACGATTAGTTGAGCCCTTGACATGGATAGGTAACTGTAATTTACAAGTGGTTTTAACTTGGTTACGTGAGTGGTTACTACCAGCGATTGGACGTGGTAAAAAGATTGTGCTGGATAATGCCAGTTTTCACCGGTCTAGCGTGCTAAAGCAAGTAGTGGAAGCGGCTGGGTGTGAGTTGATATATTTGCCTAGATATTCACCAGATTTGAACCCGATTGAACATGTGTGGTATCAGATT
>JANXAM010000017.1 GCA_025062155.1 Gloeomargarita sp. SKYB120
CCAGAGCCATTGGAGATGCTTTTTCGAGCCGCAAAACGACCCTATCTCGTCGCATTCCAGCTCTATCTTTTCATCGCCGTGGGGCTGAACATCCATCATTTCTGATGTATTTATACAGCCAAGATTGTGAAATTCCAGTCACTCGTGAGATAGCGGCAATTGAGAGTCGCTCTAACAAGTTGCCTTTGGGCTTTAGAAATGTATTTTTTCCTAGCTTCAGGCGTAAATTGCCGATAGCTGTTCTCCATTATGGATACGACCGTACTTCACAATATTTTGAGACTGGCAACGAGAGTAAGTGATTGTATAGCTGAGCCGCTTCAGTTTGTCAGGGCGATAGTAGGAAAACCCAAGATGGGGCTGCGCTCTGCGACCCCAAGATATGACAAGCAGAGATGGCTTAGCTGTACTCATGGCTTCGCCCAAATCCAACTACCCCTATTTTAACCATTACAAGAATAGGACTACCCATGCCGGCAACGGCAAGCAAAATGATTACCAAGGGCTACCCACGAGCGTAAACCCCGCCCAGTAGTAAGGATGATTGAGAAGCTGGTTCCCCAGTTGAGCAACCACTGGCGGTACCGACACAGCTCCTTGCGGACCCTGCAACTCCCCACCCTTGAGTGTCACCTGTCCGCGCAACAGGGCAATCTGGCCCTGACGCAACGCTTCAGCTTTGATGGGGGCCTGTTGCAAGTTTCGATAGAACTCGCTCATCAGAGCTAGTGTTCCTTCATCTGACACATACCATAGAGAAGCCAGCGCACTTTTGACACCCGCCTGCACTGCCAACCCTGCAAAGCCCAGCTCGCTGTTAATATCGCCTACTGCCGTGCGGCAGGCACTCAGAGTAAATAACTCAACCGGTTCCGGCTGACGCAAAGGCAACTGTCGCAAGCGAGGCAATGGTAGCCGTTGATTGTTGCCAAACTCAATGTAGGAATTCTCCGGACGACCAGGAACAAAATCCGCATGGGTTGCTAGGTGAACGATAGCGTATTGGCGCTGCAACCGCTCTTGAGTGAGCCGTTCCACGGTGAAGTCCTGATTCAGGAATGCCTGACCCGGCCACAGTTGGGTAATGAGCCGGAGTTCGACTGGCACCGCTGGCAAGGGGGGCTGGGTCGCAAAGGTGTCCGCTCCCATGGCTAGCACCTGAGCGGCCCGCAGGTTGCGGTAGCGCAGATCCACCAAATTGACGCTGGGAATCAGGGAGAAACTGTATTTTTCCACCAGAAATTGCCGGCCATCGTGCAGGGCCGCTAGGGGTAACAGGCGCAGGCCACTGTCCAGCACAAATAGCAGGGTATTAATGCCACGGGCCTGGAGTTCGGATTCAATGGGTGCGATCAACCAGCGATATAAGCGCTGGGCATCTTGGAGGTAGGCATCACTGGTGCGCTGGCGTGGGTCGCGCAGGGTGTTGACAAAACGTTCGACAACTGGCATCAACTCCGAGCGCCTCGCTTCCGGAATGCCCCGAATAATCGGGAAGGTCGCAGAAGCTCCTTGTCCAGGCTGGCCAAGGCGAGTTGCTGAGGTGATGGCGGCAACGGTCAATTGCTGGTCATCGGCCATGACATACACAACAGCCGGTCGTTTGCCGGTTTCTTGGGCTAACCGGCTGAGGGTATCACCAATACTCTCAACCGAATTCAGGTTATTAATGGGTTGGACACCTAAGGCACGGCTGAATTCGTTGGTAAATAAATTGTCTAGACTCACAATAGCAGCATAATTTCCCGCTTTCAAATCTTCTAGAAACGTTCCAAGAATATTGAAAGCGACGTCGCTGGTTTGAGCAGTAGCCAGTTGATTTTCTACAGCAGGTATTGTCGGAACTCGAATGTCAATGTCGGAGAGACGAATTTGGCCCAAATTCCGTCGTCGAATTTCCAGCCTTTCCAGTACAGATGCCAATTCAATCAACCCCACAGCTATGTCAAAATCTCGTATATCGAAAACGGATATAGAACGGTTTGACGGTAATCGGTTCTCTTCACTGAATCGTCCAACTCTTAACGCACCACTCCCCCTCGCTTCAAATTGTCGAGAGCGAATTTGTTGAGTCGGCAGAATCGAAAGTTCTCCCGTAGTCACACCGCCAGCTGTTCTGTTGACACTGGCACTGCCAACTACAAACGAGTTAGCCCCTTCGTACAGAACCAGAACATTTCCACCATTGGTGTTGATACTGAACCCTGTTGGGCCTACATCCCTAACGCGTATAGGGCCTTTACTCACTAGCCAGACATCACCACCGCTTGCAGCCGGCACGCTGCTGTCAATGAATCCCGTCTTAATGGAGTTGGGTGCAAAAACATAGATAAGCCCATTACTCGTGAGATTACCCGTCTCGACCTTACCTCCGCCCGTCGCTACACGGATAGTGCCGTTTGCCGTTAAATTGCCAGTCTGAATATCACCGCCACGTCCAGAAAATTCCAGGAGACCAAAGTCCCTATCTTCAACTAAATATAAAACAAAGTCACCACTAAAGACAGTAATATTTCTATCAGTATTAATATCGCCGGTTGTAATTTTGTCCCTACCTCTAATATAACTTAACCCTGCTGCTTTAATGTTTTGAGTTTCAATACTCCCCCGACTATACAAGATGGCGCTATCTGACTTGATGTTAATGTCATTAGCCTTAACTCCAGTATTAGCTAGAATGACAAGCTGACCTTCCTCTACTCCAACATTTCCAGTTGTCACACTGCCCTGAGTACTAAAAAGCCCAATCTGAAGCTGAGCATTCAGGTCACCAGTCTTGATATCGCCACTAATAGTACTGATGAAAATACTCTCGCCTATGATATTACCAGTCGCAATATCCCCCTGAGCACTGGATATGACAATGTCCGATAGAGCACTGATGTCACTAGTTGTAATACGGGTTTCCCCGTTTAGAAATACCATTGATCCAGCATCTACTCTACCAGTTGTAATACTACCTCCAGCAGTGACTATACGAATATCTGAACTAGACTGGATGTTGCCAATTTGAACGGAACTCTCGCTAAATAGGATAGCAGATAACCCCGCCTTGATGTCACGGGTTTTAATCTCGCTTTTCGCTTGAATGCCTAATTTACCTCTGGCGTCAATGCTTCCAGTCGTAATACCAGCCTGAGAACTACGCAAAATTGCATCCAGATTCGTGTTAATGTTTCCAGCTACAATATCACTCTTAGCGACCAACGATGAGCTTCCTTCGGCGGTGATGTTCCCCGTCTTGATACTACCGTCACTGAATAAATTAGTGTCCAGGCCAGCCCTGATCTCGCCAGTTGTTATATCTCCCCCATCACTCGTCACGGAGACCTTTAATCCTGTTCTGATATCACCAGTTTGAATGCTGCCTTGAGCACTCACACGCGTATCTGCACCGGAGTTAATACTACCAGTCTGAACCCCCTTATTACTAAATAGGAAGGCACTGGAGTTTGATTGAATGTTGCCCACACTAATAACATCGGTTGCCACAATACTTATATTTCCGCTGTTGACACTACCTTTAGTAGCAAAAAGGAGAACATCTGAGCCAGCTTTGATATTTCCAGTTGCAATATCGCCCTTGCCT
Organism: Gloeomargarita sp. SKYB120; assembly: GCA_025062155.1. NCBI lineage: Bacteria > Bacillati > Cyanobacteriota > Cyanophyceae > Gloeomargaritales > Gloeomargaritaceae > Gloeomargarita > Gloeomargarita sp. SKYB120. The sequence continues at coordinate 3,590 of JANXAM010000017.1, forward strand.
AAGAAAACTTTCGAGCCCGCGTTGATATTGCCAGTGGTAATGCTACCTTCATTGCTGAACAAATTCACTTCTGAGCCAGCGGTGATATTTCCGATGTTGACACTACCTTTAGTAGCAAGAAGGAGAACGTCTGAGCCAGCTTTGATGTTGCCAGTGGTAATGCTACCTTCATTGCTGAACAAATTCACTTCTGAGCCAGCTTTGATATTTCCAGTTGCAATATCGCCCTCGCCTAAGAAAACTTTCGAGCCCGCGTTGATATTGCCAGTGGTAATGCTACCTTCATTGCTGAACAAATTCACTTCTGAGCCAGCGGTGATATTTCCAGTTACAACACTACCCTTCAAAGTTCCAATGAAAGCATTTGAGTCAGCCTGGATATCTCCTGTTTTAATACCACTAGCAGTCGCTAAAAAGACATCCCTGGCAGTAATATTGTTGATAGCAATCTGCTCTCCTGCAAGTGCAACGCCAACATTGGCAAGTACAATATTGCCCACGGCTTCAATGCTTCTCTCTGCTTGGGCAAAAAAGTTGGTAGGAAGTTGTGAAGAACCCACCAGATCAGTCTCAAACCGGATGTTACCGGCTGCTAACTTCACATCATTCACACGCAGTTGTTCTAGAAGTGTCGCCGCCCCGATAGTGAAGGTCGCGCCAGGGCCATCCTCAAACAGAATTTGGTTATCAGCCAGCTCAGCATCATCAGGTCCCCGGCCAGCCACTACTCGCAAGGTCTCGGGGTCGAGCAAAAGAGTGCCTGGGCGCCCCTGAGAAGCCATCGTCTCTACCCGCCCTGTAAAGCGCAACGTCTGTTTGCCTGAGACCTCCACCAACCCACCGTCGCCCCCTTGAGGTCCACCCTTTGCTGTAATCACGCCCCGAAAATCCGTCGCCTTGTCCGCCCAAACAATGACCTGTCCCCCACGACCTTTGCCCGTCGCATCGGCCCTTAGGTGCGTATCCTGGCTGATAAACGTATATGCCGCCCTGGGAAATGGCCCTTTGCCCTGGAAGTCCCCTCCAACCCACACTTGGCCACCACCCGTGGCCCCAGAAGCGTCGATCTCACTCTTCACCAAAGCGATTTGCTGGCCCGTTATCCCAACTCGGCCTCCTGTCCCTTGGTTTGACGACACGTCCACTTGCCCGGCAACCACGGCTGTTGCTGACTTCACGGGGATGCGGGTCTCAGCACCACTGACCTGGAGCGTGTTATCGGGATGCACAGTAAAGGTCTGTACACCCGTGAGAAGTTCAGGCAGGCGCACCGAGGGCAACGCTCCTTCGGCATCAAGGGCCTTGGCCAGTTGCTGCGGAGGCAATTCCAGACTGAGTATTTGTCTGGGCAGGGAAAGCCGCACGAGGTTTTCGCCAGGCACAGCGGCGATGGTAATGGTTCCTCCTGGCGCTTGGATGGTTCCCGTTTGGATGACTTGCCCACCGACTAACCCAATGCTCTGACCCGGGTTGATGGTCAGTTTCCCTTCGTTGATAACTGCCGCCGGGTTTTTGCCATCAAAGGCCAACCCCAATGGGTCACCCGTGAGTTGGCTCAAATCAGCAGGGCCGTAGGCTGGAAAGCTGCCGCCTGGAAAGACAAGCCGGTTGGCGGTAGTGGCGATAAAAGCTGCAGGCACGTTCAAGGTCGCTTGGGGGCCGAACAGGATGCCGGCGGGGTTCATGAGGTATAAGTTTGGCTGTCCGCCCGTGATTTGGATGACGCCATGCACCTGGGACGGAAAGCCACCAGTGACGCGGGCTAGGATGTTGCGTAGGGCCGGCTGAGCCAGGAAATTGGCAATCTCACCAGAACCAACGTTGAACAGGTGGAAGCTGTGGAAGAGATTTCGACCGGCCTGGTGACCACCAGTGATGTCGTAACGGTTACCAAGCCGCTGCACCTGTGTGCCAATACCATCAGCCGCCGGGGTGATGGAATCGGCAGCCACTCGCCCGGTCAGCAGCATCCAAAAAACAAGCGAGACCCATAGCCACAACTGCCGGTTCATCAGTCTTCGCCGCCCGCACGCTCTCACTTTGCAACGAGATGATACAGTCATCTTTTCGCAGCAGCTTCTGTTCCAGAAAGTCTTTTACACTAGTCATTCCCTCGGTGGCAACAGGGGTTGAATGCATCGGTCCACCTGTTGATACAGATGGTCGAGCGTCCCGGAATTGTCCAACAACTGGTCGGCCCAGAGCATCTTTAGGGGCAGGGGCAATTGGGCGCTAATCCGAGCATGGGCTTGCGCAGGGGTCAACCGATTGCGGCTGACTAAGCGTTGATACTGCTGCTGTGTCGTGCACCAGACCACCCACACCTGATGCACCAGGTCGGTCATCTGGGCTTCAAACAAAAGCGGGATGCTGAACACCACCGGCCCATCAGCAGGAGAAATTTGGGTGTAGCATTGTCGCACCCAAGGATGGACTAACGCTTCTAACCAGCGCCGTTCGGCGGGGTTCCCAAAGACCTGCTCCCCTAACCAAGACCGGTTGATGCGCCCATCCGCTAACAGCACAGCGGCCCCATACCGTTGTACTAGGGCTTGCCAGACTGGTGTCCCTGGCTCCAACGCCCGGTGGGCATAGCTGTCAGCATCGTAGACGGAAATGCGGTATCGGGTTTGCAAGTACTGAGTGACGGTGGATTTGCCGCTGGCGATCCCGCCGGTCAGGCCAATGACCACCCCATCAGGGTTGCACCCCCACCGGTGTTTTCAGGGCATCGGGAAGCAGGTTGGGAAATAGGGGGAGAATTTCCCGCACAAAGGTTTCAGCGGCGCGGGACTGGTAGCGATTGGGGTTGGAGACCAGCCAAAGGATCCGCCGCAGGGTGATGTTTTCAATCCGCACTCGCTGCAGGACACCCAATTCCAGTTCCTTGGTAATGGCCGAGCTAGAGACGAAGGCTGACCCCAGGCCCGACTGCACAGCATTTTTGATGGCTTCGATGGAGTTGAGTTCCATCTCGATGCGGAAGCGGCTGGTGTCAATGTCGTACTGGCTAAGAATTTTGTCAATGACTTTGCGGATGGTGGATTGGGCCTCCAGGGCGATAAAGCGCAGTTGGTAGAGTTCGTCGCGGGTGATGACGTCGCCCCGCCCGCCTAGGTGTTTGGGGGGCGAGATGAGGACCAGTTCGTCCTCGGCAAAGGCCCGCACGTCCAGCGAATCCTGCAACTCCGGCGGCACTTCTCCCCCGATAATGGCCAGATCCAATTGGCCATTGGCGACACTCCAGCAGGTTCGCCGCGTGGAATGCACCTGCAACTTCACCGACACCTGGGGATAGCGCTGGCGAAACAGGCCAATCAAACGCGGCATCAGGTAGGTGCCGGTGGTTTGGGATGCCCCAACAGTCAAGGTACCCCCCTGCAGGTTCTGCAAGTCATCGAGCGCTCGGCAGGTCTCTTCGCACAGGGCCAGGATTTTGTCGCCGTAGTGCAGGAGTAGATGTCCCGCCTCCGTCAGTTGCGCCCGCCGTCCCCCCCGGTCAAATAGGGGCACGTTCAACTGGCGCTCCAGGTTCTGCACCTGCAAGCTCACCGCCGGTTGCGAGACATAAAGGCTGTCGGCAGCCCGCTTGAAACTTCCCTCGACGGCAATCGCCTTCAAGATGCGCAACTGATCTAGGGTAAAGGGTAGTTCGTTCATAGCAGGGGCCAAGCCAAACGAGCAGTTTAGTTATTAACTATTTTTATACGTACCCGTCCCGTTCGTTCCAGTCACAGGCGGCCAAACCGGCGTTGGCGTTGTTGATAGGCCCGCAGCGCCTGGTGGAAACAGGCCCGGTCAAAGTCAGGCCAGAGGGTGTCGGTGACGTAGAGTTCGGCGTAGGCAACCTGCCACAGGAGAAAGTTGCTCAGCCGCATCTCTCCGCTGGTGCGGATCAGTAAATCGGGGTCGCGGCTAGTGGCGGTGTAGAGATGCTGGGCAAAGCGGGTTTCGTCAATGTCCTCAGGCGCCAGTTCCCCCCGCTGCACCTGACGCGCTAGGGTTTGACAGGCCTGCACAATTTCCTGCCGTCCCCCGTAGTTGGTGGCAACCGTCAGCCAGACCCGGTCGTGATGGCGGGTGAGTTCCACCGCTTCGGCGATTTGGGCTTGCAACCCTGGCGGAAGGGCCGCCAGATGGCCGACGAATTCCAAGCGCACCTGCTCGCGGACCAGTTCCTGGAGTTCCTGGCGCAACACCTGCTCAAACAGGGTCAGGAGAAATTCCACCTCCAGGCTGGGGCGGCCCCAGTTTTCCGTGGAAAAGGCGTAGCAAGTCAGGTGGGGAATCCCCCAGTCCCGGCAACAGCGCACCAGTTCCTTGAGGGCGGCCACCCCCTGCTGATGCCCCACAAACCGCGGTAAGTGGCGCTTTTGGGCCCAACGACCATTACCGTCCATGATCACCGCCACATGCTGGGGGAGCCGTTGGGGGTCTAAATCAGCAGGCAACGTCAACAGGGACGAATTCCCCTGGTGGTTGGTCATCATGCTGGTCACCGGCAGAGATGGAAACGCCTGTATGAGCATCATAGGCGATTTTTTTTCTGTTCCAGATGGGCACGCAGTTGCGCCGGCGTCAAATCGGCCCACAGTTGTCCCCGCCAGGCCAAAGCGACTTGCCCCGTTTCCTCCGACACCACAACCGCCCAGCAGTTGGGTTGTTGTTCCGTGACTCCCAGCGCCGCCCGATGCCGCGTGCCCAGCCCAGACGCCAGGGGTTCAGTGGAGATGGGCACAATCACGCCGGCGGCCACCACCAGGCCATTGCCCAGCACCACGGCGCCGTCGTGTAGAGGACTCAGGGGGGACAGCAGACTCAGGAGCAACTCCACAGATAGACGGGCCTGGATCGACACGCCCGGTAAGGTGCTAGGGATGGTCGCTTGGGGATTCGATAGCACCAGTAGGGCACCCCAGCGGCGTTGGGTACACTCGGCGACTGTCTGCACCAGGATGTCAATATCGGTGGCTGGGGGATGCCAATCGGTGCGCCGCCACTGCCAGGTCGGCAACACTCCCACCAGCACCGCCATGAGTCCCAATCCCTGGGCCGTCCAGGGCAAGCGCTGCGCCTGGGCTAGGATGGCAAGAGCGGCAAGTACCGCCACCCACAGCCCTTGCCTTGGCAACACCACGGGCAACAGCGCCAAGATACCCGCCACCAGTAACCCATCCCAGCGTTCCATCCTAGCGAGGTGGGCAACCAGCGCTGAACCTAAACCCTGGCACGAACAATGGCAGCACCTCGTCCAGCGCCGCTAGCACCTGGGGTAGGTTTTGGGCGTCCGCCTGGATTTGCCGGTAGATGGTCATGCCGCGCTGGGCATCCAGGGTGATGTCGCCAGGGTAACTCTGGATGAGGTTAAGCAGGGTCAAAGAGTTGTTCTGCACCGCCTGGGTCAGGCCGGTTTTGAGGGCGGCGACCCCATCCCCCCCGTTGGCGGGTTGCACGAAGGTGGCCATCTGGCTGAGGATCACGTTACCCACAAAGCTGTTGAGCATCCGGTCTAGGTTGGCCCGCGTAATCGGCACGGCCTGGGAGAGAAACCGCTGGGCGTCGGACGCCTTTAACCCCATTAGCCCCAGCAGTGTGGCCAGTCGCTCTGACGCTTGCCCAGTGGCAGCCAGCGCCTGGAGTTCTTTGACCTCCACAGGGGTCGTCAGCGGCCCGAATCGAATCAGGATTCTTTCAGCCGCCCACGCCGGCGCGGCCCACAATCCCCAAACCAATCCCATGCCAGCCACTGTCCGCCGCAGGATGACGCCCACCATTACTTTGCTCCCTGAAACCCTGTCCATTAGCACTTTACCAAGACTTTTCCTTGGCAGTGGGGTTCCTCCCTTTGCGAAGTACCTGCATCAGGGGGTAAAGTGGAAGTATTTAGAATTCTTAACAATCCTATGCAACCGACGATCAACTGTGCCGAAGCCTGTGTCAACGGCTGTGTGCTCGGGGAGGCCTGTCCCCACCGGGAATATCTGGCGGCGGCCTTGCGGTACGTGGCGGAAACGTCGCTTGACCGCATGGTAGAGGTGGCCCAGGCCAGCGCCCCCCAACGGATGCTGCGCCAGTTGGAGAAGGGAAATTTGCCGGGCTATCCCCCTCGGTAGAAACCGTTGCCGATCAGTTTGCGTATCGGTGACAGGGGCGCAGGGAGTGGCCTCTGGTGGGGCAATGTTCTCGGGACGACGGTTGGGCCGATGGCTCTGGCTTCTTGGTCTGGGCTGGATGGGCGCCCTCACGCCTTGGTTACGAGAATGGCTGGCGCCACCGGTGGGCGATCCGCTGCTTTTGTGGGTGAGCGTTGGGCTACCAGTGGCCCTGTGCTGGTGGCTTACCCGTGCCTCTCCGCGACCGAGCCGATGGTCCCGCTTTTGGGTACTGGCGATTTTTCTCGTGCTCGCAGGACGGTATCTGCTCTGGCGGGTGCTGGCGACCCTGCGCTGGGAATCGCCAGGATTGGCCCTGTTTTCCCTGGCCGTCTTGGGCCTGGAGGTGCTGGGGTCGGCTGGGGGATGGATACAGTTGGTATTGATGGTGCAAACGCGCGACCGACGACCCGAAGCGGATCTCTACAGTCTCGCCGTGATGGAGGGTCGCTACCGGCCCTCGGTGGACATTCTCATCCCCACCTACAACGAACCCGCCTTTATCCTGAAGCGCACTATTCTAGGGTGCCAGGCTCTGGATTACGAACCCAAGACCATTTACCTGCTGGACGACACCCGTCGCCCAGAGATTCGGGCGTTAGCCCAGGCGTTGGGTTGCGAGTACATCACCCGTCCCGATAACCGCCACGCCAAGGCCGGGAATTTGAACCACGCCCTGGCGTTGACGCGGGGGGAATTGATTGCCGTGTTTGATGCAGACTTTGTCCCCACCCGCAATTTCCTGACCCGCACGGTGGGCTTTTTCCAGAACCCGCGGGTCGCCCTGGTACAGACGCCCCAAACCTTCTACAACCCGGACCCGATTGCCTACAACCTGGGCCTGACGGCGGTGCTGACGCCGGAGGAGGAGGTCTTCTACCGCCAGGTCGAGCCGATGCGGGACGGCGTGCAGGGGGTGACCTGCTCCGGCACCTCGTTTGTTGTGCGGCGCGCGCCCTTGGAGGCCATCGGCGGGTTTGTCACCGACTCCCTGTGCGAAGACTATTTCACGGGCATCCGGCTCTCGGCCCTGGGCTATGAGGTGGTCTATCTGGCGGAAAAGCTGAGTGCTGGACTGGCGGCGGAAACGATAGCAGCCCATATCCAGCAGCGGTTGCGCTGGGCGCGGGGGACGGTGCAGGGGCTATTTCTGGATTGCAATCCCTTGACGATTCCAGGGTTGAACTGGCAGCAACGGCTGGCCCACCTGGAGGGGTTGCTGCACTGGTTCAGTTGCTGGGCGCGCCTGGGGTTTCTGCTGCTGCCACTGCCGGTGATGCTGGGGAATGTACTGCCCCTGCAAGCAACGGCGGTGGAGGTGGTCTATTACTTCCTGCCCTATTACCTAGCCCAATTCATCGTCTGGCCCTGGCTGAACGGTCGGAGCCGGGCTGCAGTGGTGTCCGACCTGTACGCCCTGGTGACCTGCTGGCCTGTGAGCCGAACGGTGCTGGCGACGCTATTGCGCCCTTTTGGTCCGGGCTTCCGCGTGACCCCCAAGGGTCTGAGTTATGACCGGCCTGTAGTGCATTGGCCCCTGCTTGCGCCGCTGCTGCTGTGCTGGGGCTTGAATGTCGCCGGTTTGGTCTGGGTGATAACCACTCAGGGCTGGCGGTGGCTTTGGCTGTGGAGTGGGTACAACCTGCTGATGTTGAGCTTGGCCTGTCTGGCCCTGGTGGACGCGCCCCGACCTTCCCCCTACCCCTGGTTTGCCCTGCGGCAACTAGTGCGATTCCAGCAAGGAACGACCACCGCCTGGGGCGTCAGCGAGTACCTGTCCGAGACGGGCGCCTGCGTGGGACTAACCCAAGGCCGCCTCCTGGCTGGCCCGACCACCGTTGACTTGCCGGAGGTGGGTCTCACCCTCACCGCCCACTTGGAACCCCTGGATAACGGACGCGTCCACTTGACCTGGACCGACCTGACCCTAGACCAGGAACGTCAGCTCATTCCCCTGCTTTTTTGCCGACCAGGTCAATGGCTCGAAATGCAAGTGCCGGGCGAATGGCAGTCGCTGGGTTGGTTGCTGCGGGCTTTGGTTAGGGGTATAGGCCGGGGGCATAGGCCTCAATCACTTGGCCGCTATGGGGATGTTGCACCAGCAGGTAATCACAGTGGGGACATTGGGTTTCCAGCCAGCCCGACTCCCTTTGAAAAAAACGCTGGGCGTATTGCCCACAATTCGGACAACGAATCATAGTTGATTGCATTTTTTGTAATCCTCTCAAAACCAATTTATTAACGTTTGGCCTTGATCCCCATCATAAATCAACCCATTCGTTTTGTGTTTGACCTGGAGCAAATCTTGACATCTTGTACCACAAAATCGTACCCACTTCACTCTAAACAATCCCCCCAGCCCCAAGGGCTTTTAGAGTTCCTGAAGACGTGGATAGCGGGGCGAAGTGGGCATAATGGACAAAGAGAGTGCGTAGGGATGAGAGATGTCGCTAGAGCAGTTGACGCGGGGGCAACAGTGGTTACAGGCCATTTTTGCCATGGCCCGGATCAACGCGTCGGTTCGCATTGACCCGCAGCGGCAGTGGTTGGTGATTGAGCCCCAAGACCCAGCCCATGTGCCCATACTGCTGGGACCGCAAGGGGCAGTGCTGGATGCGCTGCAGTACCTGGCTAACGTGAACCTGAACCTGCATTTGCCCCCGGAGGAACAATTTCCCTTCACCTTCGAGCTGGCGGGCTACCGAGCCAAGCGGGAAAAGGAGCTGGCGGCTCTGGTGGCGCGTACCGCCGAACAGGTGCGGGCAACGGGCAAGGAGGTGGCCATTCCCCATCTCTCGGCAGCGGAACGGCGGCAGGTTCACACTCTGTTTCAGCAGTACAAGGACCTGGAAACCGTCAGCCGAGGCCAAGAACCCGACCGTTACCTGGTGGTCTTACCCAAGCGAAACGCGCTAAGCTAAACCAAATTGTTGGTAGTTAGGTTGTGTATGGCGGCGATTCAATTTATCCGGGGTTTGGATGAGGAAACTGTACCCGAGGTCTATCTCACCCGCTCGCGGGATGGCACCAATGGAACGGCCCGCTTTCGCTTTGAACAACCCAGGGTTTTGGAGCGCTCGGAGGCCAATCTCGGGGAAATCACCGGCATGTACCTGGTGGATGAGGAGGGGGAACTGGTCACCCGCGAGGTGAGCGCCAAGTTCCGCAATGGCAAACCCCATGCCATCGAGGCGCGGTACATCATGCGCTCGCCCGAAGAGTGGGACCGGTTTATGCGGTTTATGGAACGCTACGCCCGACAAATGGGGCTGGAATTTAGCCCAGCCTAGCTGCTAGGGCGCGGCACCGTGGAGGTCCGGCTCTGATAGCTGGTGGGTCGCGTCCGCTGGCCGGCCAAGGTTTTCGTGAGCCATTCCACTGCTCGGGCATAAACGGGGTCGCGGCGCGGCGTGGTGTCGGCGAGACGTTCGGGGAGCGATTGCCGCTCAGCACGGCTCATCGCCACGACTAGATTGGGATGGATGCCCTTGCGAGCAATGTCCCGTCCTGAAGGGGTGTAGTAGTGGGCCACGGTCACGGTCAGCCCGGAGCCGTCGCTCAAGCGGTGAACGGCCTGCACCACAGCCTTGCCAAAGGTCGGGGTGCCGATGACAACAGCGCGCTTGTGGTCCTGGAGAGCACCGGCTAGAATCTCACTGGCGCTGGCGGAGCGGTGGTCCACCAGGACGGCAAGGGGTTCCTGGACGAAGGCGGTGCCGTTGGCCTGGAACACTTCCCGTTCCCCCTGGCGCCCGACGGTGCTAACGATGCGCCCTTGAGACAGCCACATGCGGGTGATTTCGATGCTGGCGCTGAGCAACCCGCCCGGATTACCGCGTAGGTCTAGGATGTAGGCTTGCGCCCCCTGCTGTTGCAGCGCCTGGAGCGCCTTGCGCATCTGCTCAGCGGCATGGGCGTTGAACCCTTGCAACCGGATAAGACCGATGGCGCGTCCCTGTTCCCGCTTCAGGGTGTAGTCCACCACTGGGGTTTCGATCCAGGCGCGGGTGATTTGCAGGGAGCGGGTTTCAGTGTCCCCCGGACGGCGAATTTCCAGGCGCAGCACCGTTCCCGCAGGTCCGCGGAGAAGGCGGCTGGCGTCCTCCAGAGTCATGCCGCGGGTACTCCGACCGGCGATGGAAATCAGTTCATCCCCCGCCTGAAGGCCAGCCTGGGCCGCCGGCGAGTTTTCTAGCACATCGGCAATCTGCAGGCGCGGCGGTTCCTGCGCGTCGTCAAGCCGCAAGCGCACCCCCACCCCGGAAAATTCGCCGGCGGTTTGGTTGGTCAACGCCTGCAACTCCTGGGGGTCGAGAAAGCGGGTGTAAGGGTCCCCCAGCCGTTGCAGAGCCGCCCGCAGGGCTGCATAGGCCTGGGCTTTGCTGGTGTACTCGCGGCTGAGCAGGTCCTGGCGCACCTTTTGCCAGTTGACCCGGTTGAACTGGGGGTCTACATAGTGGGTATTAACGATTTGCCAGGCCTCGTCCAGGATGGCCTTGGGGTTGTTTTCGAGGGGGGCTGGTGCCGCTGATGCAATGGTGCCAACTATCAGCCCTGCTAGCCCAAGATACGGCCCGAGGTGGTGTCGTTCGGTCATCTTTCTACCTGTGTGCGAGGGTGGGATTCCTTCTAATTTAACCGATGGGCGCGGTGGCGGCGGGCGGTTTGAGTTACAATAGCGTTACGCGTGTGGGCGCATCTATGAGTGGGACGTCTCGACCCTTGGCGGTAACGCCGGAAAATCTTGGCCGCATTTTGGACATTGTGGAGCGCCTGGCCCACGAAAACCAGGTGCTGGCCCGTCAGGTGGAAGCCTTGATCCAGCAGGTGGAGGACGCCCACCAATGCATTCGGGAGTTGTCTAAGCTCATCCGAGAAATCTGGGATAATCTGGAGGGGCGTTGGGACCGGCTGGAGCAGGGGCTGAAACACATTGACTCCCAGCAGGACGGGTTACAGGGCCGCTGCGATTATTTGATCCAACTAATGAGTCGCCCGTTTTGGCAACAACTGCGGGATGCCAGCGCGCCGGAATGGCTGGTCAAGCAGGCATTCGACGAGTACGTTCGCCGGTTGAACCAAACCCTAGAGCGCGAACCCGACTCGCCCCCTCCCGAGAGTGAACAGACCTAGGCGGGACCTGATTGCCGCCCTAGAGACGCAGGCGGCGGTATGGGTGGACCAGCTCCTGCAGGGTCAACCCTACGACCCCCCACCGGGGCCGGAAGCAGCAAAGGTTTTGGACTGGCTGGCGACTACGCTCCTGCCGCGGTTGCGGCAAACGCCCCAGGAAATAACGCATCTGCTGCGGGGATTGGCGGGGGAGTATGTCCCGAGTGGACCAGCAGGAGCGCCAAGCCGAGGTCGTCCTGAAGTGCTGCCCACCGGGCGCAATTTCTATGGAGTGGACAGCCGGGCGATCCCGACGGAAACGGCTTGGCACCTGGGTCAACAGGCGGCTCAGGCGGTGATCGAGCGCTACACGCAGGACCAGGGGGAATACCCCCGCACGCTGGCCCTGTCCATCTGGGGCACAGCAACTATCCGCAATGGGGGCGAAGATTTCGCCGAAGCGCTGGCCCTGTTGGGGGTACGTCCGGTGTGGTCAGGCGTGAGTCGTCGGGTCGTGGGGTTTGAAATTCTTCCCCTGAGTTACCTGGGTCGCCCGCGGGTGGATGTGACGCTGCGGGTGTCGGGCTTTTTCCGCGACAGTTTTCCTCACCTGCTGGATTTGTTCAGCCAGGCGGTGCGGGCGGTGGCAGCTCTGCCGGAATCGCCTGCAGACAATCCCCTGGCGGCCCACGTCGCTCAAGACCTGCAAGCCCAGGGATGGCCCTCCGACCACGCCTATATTCGGGTGTTTGGCCCCAAACCGGGCAGTTACGGCGCTGGACTCCAGGGGCTAATCGCTGCGGGTAACTGGGAGACACCCGCCGATTTGGCAACGGCCTTCCTGAACTGGAGTGCCTATGCCTACACCGACCAGGCGTGGGGCACACCGGCGCTAGCGGCGCTTCGGCAACGCCTGCAAAACACCCAAATCGTGCTCCACAACCAGGACAACCGGGAGCACGACATTCTTGATTCAGATGACTACTACCAGTTCCAAGGGGGCTTGACGGTGGCCATCCGCGCCCTGACCGGACAAACGCCAGCGGTTTATCACGGCGACCACAGCCGCCCGCCCTATCTCCGCATTCGCACCCTTGCTGAGGAGTTGCGACGGGTGTACCGCACGCGGGTGGTCAACCCCAAGTGGATCACGGCGATGCGGCGCCACGGCTACAAGGGCGCATTTGAACTGGCGGCGACGGTGGACTATCTCTTCGCCTACGACGCCACTACCGGCCTGGTGGACGACGCTCTGTACGCGGGCATTGCCCAGGCCTACCTGCTGGACCCCGACGTGCGGACATTCCTTACCCAGACCAACCCTTGGGCGTTGCGCCGCTTGGCCGAACGGTTGTGGGAAGCTCACCAGCGGGGTCTCTGGGCGCAGGCCGAACCGGCGCTTCTGGAACACCTGCGGTCCGTTATCCACGCCGCCGAGGCCCTCATTGAGGCAGGGGGACCCACCGCCCAATCGTCGTCAACAGCTCCCGGGGATTGCAGGGTTTCCCCAGATAGCCATTGACCCCCAGTTGGGCCGCCTTTTGCCGGTGCCGGTCGCCAGTGCGCGACGTCAGCATCACTACCGGCAATCCCTGCGTAGCAGGATGTTCCCGAATGCTCTGCACCAGCTCCCAGCCGTTGAGCCGGGGCATCTCCAGGTCCGTCAGCACCAGCCGTACCTTGTCCGTGTTTTGCAGCAGGGTTTCCCAGGCCTCTTGCCCATCGCGACAGGCCAGGATATCGTAGCCGGCTTGGCCCAATACGCTGCTAATGATCCGGCGCGTATAGACCGAATCTTCCGCCACCAGGATGGTCGGCTTAGTGACTGGGGATTCAGCCACCAGCGAGGGCAAGGACGGAGGATGGGCACCAGGACGCCGCAGTTGACTCGGCAAAAGCACGGGAATGGACTCGCCTGAGGGCAACACCGCCGCACCCACCAAGTAGGTAGGCAGGGGAAACACCTCCTCGATCCGCTTCACCATCCGCTGGCGCACCTCGCTCAGTTCGTCCACCACCAGCCCCAAGGGCTGGTCCTGGGGGCCGGCCAGCACCAGAATCGCCTGGGCCAAGGGGGGGTCGAGGGATTGGTTGTAGGCCAATAGGTGCTCGGGCAGATAAACGGGTATTTCCTGGTCGCGCCAGGGCAAAGTCAGCGGCTGGGTCCAGTCCCACCCGCGGGGCACTTCCCGCAGGATGTCTAGCACGCTGTCGGCCAGGAAACCCAAGAGCTGCCCCTGCGCTCGTACAATCAACAGCGGCAGCAAGCTCACCGCCAGCGGCAATCGCAGGGTGAATTCGGTCCCCTGGCCCGGCTCAGAGGTAATCTCCACCGTGCCCCCTAACTGGCGGATCTCTGTGCGCACGGCATCCAGGCCCACCCCCCGACCCGAGAGTTCCGACACCTGCTCGCTGGTGGAAAAGCCGGGGATAAACAGGAAGTTCAGCAGCTCCTCCCGGCTGAGTTCCTCGTAGGGGGCCTGGGTCAATCCCCGCTCCCGCGCCTTCTGGTACACCCGCGCCAGGTTCACGCCCCGCCCGTCGTCTCGGATGCTAATCAGCGCCTGGTTGCCCTGGATGCGCGCCTTGAGGGTGATCTGGGCGGTCGCCGGTTTGCCCTGCTGGAGACGTTCGGCGGGCGTTTCGATCCCGTGGTCAAAGGCATTGTTTACCAAATGGGTCAGGGGGCCTTTGAGTCGCTCCAGCAACACCCGGTCCAACAACACCTCCGCCCCCTCCACATGACACCGCACCTGTTTGCCGTAGCGCTGGGCCAGACGCTGGATCTTTTGGGTAAAGGGGCCGGTCAAGGTGTGAAAAGGATTGAGAAGGGCCTTGGTGGATTCGCTGTAGATTTGGTTGAGGTTGCGGCGTAAGCTCACGAGTTCCCGGGCGGTGCTGCGGGTGACCAGGTCCAAGTCCTCGGCGCTTTCACTCACCTGGGCCACAAACTCCTGGCACGCCTGGAGCGTTTCATGCAGGGCGCTAAAGCGGTCCATCTCCAAGGGGTCAAACTCGCTGCCTTCGGTGGCCCGGTGCGGCATCGCCAACTGTTCATACACCTCGTCCATTCGGTCCCGCACTGGTTCAAACCCGGCCACTAGTTCCTTGAGGTGGCGGATCGTGGCCTCCAACTGCTCTTGTTGGCCGCTCAGTTTTTCTAGGTACAGCAGGAGGTCGCCGCCGGTGTTGGCCAGAAATTCCACCGTCTGCAGGGGCAAACGCACCTGGGTCGGCCCAGCAGTCAAGACTTCCGGTTCAGCGGGCAGGTCAGTGGGCGCTGCGGGCACCGCCGGCGTCAATCCCAGATACTGGTCCCGTTCCTGGCGAATCTGGGCAATCACCTGCTGGGCCAAGGCCATCTCCGGTTGGTCGCGCAGGGGGGCAACTGCTGCCGCCAGCCAGGGCAGTTTCAGTTCCTCCGCCAGGAAAACACAATTCTCCCAGAGCTCTTGACAGGCGGACAGGTCTCCCTGCTGCAACCGCCCCTCAGCCACCTGGAGACAGTCCTCCAAGGCCCCGGTTAAGGCCGCGCGCAATTCCTCCTCAGGGCTGGGAGCCGCTGGCTGGGCCTGGGCCACGAGAGCGGCAATGGCCGCGAGCAGTTCCGGGTCAGCGCTCACCTGGGGGTCATCGACATTGTCCAACAGCCAGGCCAGTTCCTCCACCCCTCGCCGCACCAGGGGTTCCCCTTCCGGCAAGCTGCGCTGACCCATCAACTCCAGCAAGTCCTCCAGGTGGTGGGCCAAGGTCTGGACCGCTCGCATCTGGAACGTCCCAGCGCCGCCTTTGAGGGTGTGAGCGGCCCGCATCAGCTTGTCGTAATCCCACTGGGGAGCCGCAATGCCCTGGCGCAGGGTTTCCAAGTACTGGGGCGCCTCCTCCTCCAGAAACCCCTGCCGGGCTTCGGCCATCAGGTTGGTCAACAGGTCGTTGTCCAAAGGTACGGGATTCATAGCGCTACAGGCGGAATTGTTGCACAAACCGTTGTAATTGTTGGACTTCTTCCCCTAGTTCTTGAAGCGCCGCTGCCACCTCTTGCGCTGCGCCAGAAGTGGTCGCTGCAATGGCTGCGACGTTTTCCATGGCCGTCTGCACCTGGCTGGACACGTGGGAGTGGTTACGGGTCTGCTGGGCAATCGCGTCCTGGTAGGCGGCTATTTGGGCTGAGAGAGCCGCCAGCCGCTGCAATACCTGTTGCGTTTTCTGCACTAGCAACGCCCCCTGCACCACTGCACCCGTGCTGCTTTCCATGGCGTGGGACACGTCGGCGGTGTCCCGTTGGATGTTGCGCACCAGCGCCTCGATGCGGGCGGTTTCCTTGCGCACCAGGTTGGCCAGTTGGCCAATCTCGTCGGCAATCAACCGGAAGCCCTGGCCGTGTTCCCCCGCTCGGTCCGCCTCCAGGGAGGCGTTGAACGACAGCAGGTTGGTCTGGACGCTGATTTCTTGAATGATGGCCAAGACCTGGCTGATTTCCTGGCTGGATCCCACCAAGTGTTTCACCTTTTTCGAGGTCTTCCCCACCGCCTCCCGAATCTGGTCGTACAGTTGGGCGGTGGCATCCATCGCCTGTTGTCCCTCCTGGGCCGCCTCCAGCGAGGACTGGGCCGTAACCGCTGCTTCGGCAGCGCTTTGGGCAATAGCCTGAATCGCCTGGGCGTTTTCCGCCGCCAGCGCCAGGGCTTGGGTGAGTTCCAGTTCCTGAGATTGGGCCGCCTGGGCCAGGTCCACCACCGCCGCTTCGGAACGACCTGCTAAGGTTGCCACGCGGTCTGCCGTCGCCCGCACATTCCCCACCAGGGTCCGCAGGCTGGCCAGGGTGACGTTAAAAGCATCGGCAATCGCCGCAACTGGTCCGCTTTGGGCCTGCGCCCGCACCGTTAAATCCCCCTGCTGGGCACCCTCGATGTCCGTCAGCAGTTGAATCACATCGGTCTCGAGCTGGGTACGGGCCGCTTGGGCCTCCTGCTGTTGCCGTTGCAGGGTTGCCACTTGGGTCTCAATGGCCGCCGCCATCTGGCTCATCTCCCGCGCCAGCAGAGCAAATTCATCCTGACTGGGCAAACTCAGCCGCTCCTGGTACTGCCCTTGCGCCAGCACCTTGGCATAGCGACTCAGCCGACGAACCGGTTCGGCCAGCACCGTGGCCGCCCACCAGCCCAACCCCCAGGCCAACAGCAGGGTCAACAACCCCAACCCGTAGGCTGCGCTGGTGCGGTCCCACAGCAGTCGCTCGAGTTCCTGCAGTGGCCGTCCCACCGCCAGTAACCCCACCGGTTGGTCGTTGAAGTCCCGCAACGCCGCAAACAGCAACAGGTATTCTTTTTGCCGTCCTCCTGGACCGGCCAGCTTCAAGGTGGTAAATTGCTGGTCCTGCCCCCGCTGCAACAGGGCTTCGGCCACCGCAGCCGGCGCCAACTTCCCTAGCGCCCGCCGCGTAGGGTCTCCAGGATTGGGAAAATTGGTTGTCACCTGAATATCGCGGGCGTAGACCCCAATCAGGGGCCAACCATATACACGCTGGGCATGGTCCACCAGCCAGTGGTTACGGTTGAGCAGGCCGCCCACCACCACCGCCCCCAGCACCTTCCCCTGGCGCGTGACCGGCTGCACCGCCACCGCTAGCAATCCAACGCCTCGCGCTTGGACGTCAATCCCCAGCTTCCTCCGCTCCGCCTGGGAAGCCAGTAGCGTCAAACCCGCCACCAGCTCGCCCGTTGTCAGCGCCTGCTGGACCCAAGGGAGTGTTCCCAGGTTAGTGTCAGCTGGCAAGGTGACCCGCTGGGTGCGATAGGGCGGCAGGGCCGCGTCCGGTTCCAACAATCCCATCTCCTGCTGGTCCGGCTGGGCCACCACCACGTGCTGCTGGCGCACTTGCCCCTGAGCGTCTAGGATCAACCGCAGGTTCTTCGTCATCTCCGGATAAGCTGGCTCGTTGGTTGCCAGTCCCTCCGTCAACAGCGTCTGCACCAGGGGATTGGGCTGCGTGATCAACTGGGGATTGCGCTGCAGCAGTTGGGCCACCGTTTGCGCCTGGGCCTGGCACTCCGACACCAGCCACTGTACATACTCCTCATTCAGGGTGGTCACCCCTTGCCGCAGGCCAGCTTCGAACTTGTCCCGCACGGTCTGCCGCACCGACTGCACCTGGATTTGCGTCAAAACCACCACCGGCACTGTCGTCCAGACCAGGAGTATCGCCGCCAATTTCCGGCGAAACGGTAGGCGTTGCCACCAGCGTTGGAGCGAAAAACTCGGTGCGGGAACCGGCAGAGGTTCCGCCACCAGGGGCGGAGGCAACGCCTGGAGCGCCGCCTGGGCCGCTGCGCCATAACTTCCCTGGGGGTCCTGCGCAACGACCTGCTGCCAGAGCCGCCGCGCCTCCTCCACCTCGCCCCGTTCCCAGGCCTCCTGCCCCTGCAAGTAGAGCTGCAGGAGAGGGTCCGGCGTTGTTTCCGCCTGCTCAAGGGTTGCGGGCACCTCATCCGGTGGGTTATCCGTGGGCCATTCGGGCGTCGTCGGCACGTGGGATGAATCCATGGCTACCTCGCAGCGAACTGGTGCAACATCTGAAACCAGGCGGTGGGGTCTACTAGGGCCACTGGGTGTCCCTCCCAGCGGGTCATGCCGGGAAACAAATGCTTGTGGCGCAAGCGGGGCAACGGCTGAATCTGCGCCGGTGTCACCGGCAAAAACCCGTCCCGGCCTTGGATGGTCATCACCAGGGTCCGCTGGCCAACCGTTACCACCAAGCCCTCCCGGCCCGGCGTCTGGGGCAAGGGCAAGGCCGGCTCTAACTGGCGCAACCAAGCCGCCGTGTCCAACACCCAGAGAAAACTCCCCCGCAGATTGGTCACACCGCGAAATACCGGCGGCGCCCCCGGCATGGGCGACACTACCACACCGGTCATGTCCAGCGCCTCCCGCACCACCAGTTGCGGCAGTCCCAAACGCACAGTGTCACTCAACCGCACGACGACGTACTTTTCCGGCGGCGCTTCAACGGACATACCTTTGCACCAGCGTCAACAACTGCTGTGGCGTGTAGGGCTTGGTCAGGTAATCCGTCGCCCCCTGGCGCTTGGCCCAGAACCGGTCTGCCTCGCGGTCTCGGCAACTGCAAATCACCACCGGCAGGTCCCGCCAATCGGGATGCGCCCGAATCCAGCGGCACAACTCCAGCCCGTTTTCCCCTGGCAGGCCAATATCCACAATCGCCAGCGCCGGCGCGCCATGACTTTCCAACCAGGCCCAGGCTGCTTCCGCCGATGGTTGTCCCACCGTCTTATACCCCGCCCGCTGCAAGAGGGCCATCATCAATCGCTGCTCAGCCACCACATCTTCCACCACCAACACCAAGCGGGGCCACGGTTCCATGGGTCACCATTACATCTGGTGCAAGACCTGTTGAACGCAGCGGCGCAACTGTTCCGCATCCACTGGCTTGGTCAAATACTCCCGCACCCCCAGCAATTTCGCCCGCACCTTATCCACCAAGCCATCCTTGCCGGTCAGAAACACGACGGGAATCTGGCGCAACTCCGGATGCTGCCGAATGAGCTTGCACAGTTCATAACCGTTGAGTTCCGGCATCAACACATCCAGCAACACCAGCGCCGGTTTTTCCTGCTCCAAGGTTGTTATCGCCTGGCGTGGGTCCGTAATCGGGATCACCTCATAGCCGCTGCGGTGCAAAATCTGGGTCACGCTGGACAAAATCGCTGGGCTGTCGTCGACACAGGCCACCTTTGGCCCCAGCTTCTTGGGCGGTTCCGGCGTTTGAAACGGGCGCACCAGCACAATCCCCGCCTGCACCAGTGGCATGACGCACTGCACCGCCTGGGCTGGACTCACCTGCAACGCTCGCGCCAATTCGTACCCACAGGCGTCGCGGCTGAACAGCTCCACACAGCGTTGCACCTGCGGCGGCGACAACTTCGCCAGGTGACTTTCCCGAGGGCAGACCGACCAAAACTCGTACAACTGGCTGACCTTACCCGGCGGCAGATGCAAACGCGCCAGCGGCGACGGCACCCGGTAACGCAACCCCGCCCAAGTCTTGACCTCCTTTTCCACCGACTTGACCACATCCGCCCAGTTGACCGCCAGCAGGATGGGATTTAGGGAAATGCGAGGCCGGTCCTCCCGTTTCACCTGCTGGGACTTGTGGTGCCACAGCACCAAAAAATGCACCAGCGCCTCCTGGGTCAGCCGCAGCAGGATCTGACGCACCTCCGCTAGCGTCATCCCCCCCTGGTGAGCCTGCTGGTAGAGAAAACTGTACTCATCCTGGTCCGGCGGCAACACCCAATCCCGCAGCTGGGGGAACAACAGTGAAATCAGACAGTGAAACCGCTCAGCGCGACCCACGCCACTAGTGGCATAGTGCAAGCGCGTCCCTGTAGGTCCCAGATACACATCCCAACACACTGACGGGTCAGCTGGGTCATACAAGGTCACATGTCCCGCCAGAGGACGATGCAAATCAGGCGTTTCTACCCCTTGGGTCATGAGTCCTAGGACCTGAATCTATGCCGGTCGCTAGACCCATTCTAGCGAGAGAATGGCCGACGGTAAACCCAACAATCAAAAAAATTAAACTCGGATTTGGCGCCCTCTATCCAAGGCCAAAAAAGCCTGTTAACCCGCATCAGTCAAGGCTTTGGATAACGCCACTCAGATAATTTTGAACGAGCTTTATGGTACCCTGATTTTGTGTCAATTTTTCCAGCATAATTCCTTTGAGTTAAGGATATATTAAGTTGTGGTAAACGGGACGTTAATTTCTGGGGAAAGACGGCCCGAGAGCCGCTGAGATTACCCCTCTGGAGCGACCAGCGCGCGCCAGACCTGCTCTGGGTGTTCGGCTTGCAGGAGGGGGCGACCGAGCACCACATAGTCTGCACCAGCCGCCAACGTGGCTTGGGGAGTCCAGGTACGGCGCTGGTCATCAGCCACCATCCCTTGCCAGCGGATGCCTGGGCAAACGCACAAAAAATCCGGCCCCACCGTCTGTTTAATGCGGCGCACATCCCAGGGGGAGCAGACCACGCCAGCCAATCCCGCCCGTTGTGCCACCTGCGCCCAGTGCAACACGTAATCCTCCAGGGCCAAGGGAGTGACAAACTCCTGGCTGAATTGCTCTGGACCGATGCTGGTAAGCAGGGTCACCGCCACCAGTTTCAGGGGATAACCAGCGACAGCGGCTTGGGCCTGGGCCAGGGCCTCGGAACCAGCAGCAGCGTGCAGGGTTAGCAAATCCACGCCATAGCGGGCGGCCACTTGACAGGCGCGAGCGACCGTGCGGGGAATGTCGTGGTATTTCAGGTCCAGGAAAACCGATTTGCGGCGGGCTTTGAGGTCCGTGAGGATAACAGGACCGGCCGCGGTGAACAGTTCCAGGCCGACTTTCCACCACTGCACCTGCGGCAAGCGTTCGACCCAGCCCAGCGCCGTTTCCCGGTCGGGAACATCCAACGCTACAATGAGCCGCTCAGCCAGAGCGCTAGCCATCAGCGGGGGGAATTGCAGGCCCAGACGGTGACCTGGCAGGTGGGGTCGTTGCAGACCTTAATCGCTGCTTGCTCAGCCAACTGCCGCGTCTTGCCTGTGCCGATACCGATTCGACCTTGCCCCTCGGCAACAGCGCCACACCCGCCGCTAAACGTCAATACTACCTTGCAATCGGGGCTACCGCATTCCTGGAGAGCGCGTTGCTGGGCCTGGCTTGGGGTGCTCCAGTCGTAGCTGTAACCAAAACGGCCTTTGCCAATCGCAATCGCCCCTACTTGGTCCCTGGCATAGACCGGTCCCGCCCCGACCAGCAGCAGTATTCCGACCCCGAACCACACCTGTCGTTTCATAGGTTTCTGCGCGTTGCATCCCACTACAAAAGACGACAGCAAGGGCGGTGAGGTTCCATCCGTCAGTACACCTTGCCTATCTCTCAAAAACCATGGACTGGTTCCCATTGCATCATAGGTCAAGCGTTGCGCCAACAGGAGCGTGTTGAACCTGTATCTGTGGCGAGACAGCCAGGCTCTTTGCAGGAGAGACCATAGAAAAACCAAGAATGGGGCTTCGCCCAGCGACCTGCTGGATGACAAGTAGGACTAGGCCGACCAGCAGGGGTAGACAACTGTTGAACCCTTTATGCACTCTTATAGCCAGAAATGAACATCTGTCCTAGGCCACTGGGCAGACAATAGCGGCTTTGGCCATAATGGTATTCTGCCCAGGTGAGAAGCCAGCCTGCCAATTCCACGGCACCTTCTTTCTACCTGTAAGGAATCGAGAGAAGCATGGGTGGAGGTTGTGGCTGCTTCTTACCCAGGTACTAGCGGCAGTTGTACTGCAGTCACTGTGTCGGGACTGTCTCTAGCTACCGCCAGCTACCACCCCGAGCGCGTGGTCTGAGTGCAACAGTGACTTGCCAGTGGGAGTCCGGCACGCTCCGCCTCCGTTAGCGGCGGAGGAAGTTGTTGGGAGAGCCGTTTGCCCAGCAGCCTGTGGAGAAATGTCCATAGTTTTAGGAACGGTCAGGTTCTCAAACTAGGACGGTCAAACCCCAGGATGATAGGCAGGGCGTCCATTTCCGCCCAGCGGTGACTGTTGCGGCGAAAGGCTTGCCAGGAGGTGTAGAGCTTTTGAAACGTGGCATCTTGGCGGCTCTGGTCAGCCAGCAACTCCTGGGTGATCCGCCAGGCGGTTCGGAGGATGTCGTCGCTGTAGCGTCGCAGTTGCACCCCTTCGGCGGTCAGTTGCTGGAGCGCTGCCTGGTTGCGGGCTTCGTACTGGGAAAGCATATACAGGTTGGTGGCCTGGGCGGCCATTTCTAAGGCTTTTTGGTAGGCGCTCGGGAGTTGTTCCCAGGCTTTCAAGTTCACGAGCAGTTCCAACGACGGACCAGGCTCCCACCAGCCGGGGTAGTAGTAAAAGCGGGCGGCGCGCGGCAATCCCAAGCGCCTATCGTCGTAGGGACCCACCCACTCGGCGGCATCCAAGGCACCCCGCTCTAGGGCCAAAAACAGTTCGCTTCCAGGCAAAACCTGCACGTTGACCCCCATCTGGGCCATGACTTTGCCCCCGAGACCGGGCAACCGCATTTTCAAACCCTTCAGGTCCTGGAGCGTCTTCACTTCACGCCGAAACCAGCCCCCCATCTGGGCGCCCGTGTTTCCCGCTGGAAAGGTGATCACCCCAAAATCCCGATAGAGATTTTGCATGGCTGTCAACCCGCCACCGGCGTACCACCAGGCGTTTTGCTGCTGGGCCGTCAACCCGAAGGGCAAACCCGTACCAAAAACCAAGGCCGGGTTTTTGCCCAAGTAGTAGTAACTGGCGGTATGGCCAGCTTCCACCGTTCCCGAGCGCACCGCATCGAGCACCTGCAGCCCCGGCACGATTTCTCCAGCGGCAAAAGGGGTCAGGGTAAAACGCCCGTCGGTCAGTTGTTTCACCTGTTCGGCCAAGTAACGCACCCCGCCAAACAGGGTATCCAGCGAAGTGGGCCAACTGGTAACCACACGCCAGCGCACGCGGGGTTGAGTGATGACCGTCGGTGCCTTATCCCGCTGGCACGCCGTTGCGGCTAAAGTCCCCAGCGCCGCTAAACCCACCACTCGCCTACGCATCGCACTCGCCTGACTCCCAACCCACCGTTTAGTCGCCCCTGATACAGTCCGTATCTGTCCATAATAGGAGAAGTTCCAAACGAGCGGTCCCATGACGCTTACCCGACGCGGGCTACTCCTAGGTGGCCTAAGCTGGCTAGCGGGTTGTACGGTCGGGGGTCTGCGCGTCCATCTGTTGAAAAACAGCCTGCCTCCCCTGTGGCTGCGCCGTTTCCGTCGGCGCTATGGATTGCAGCCGCACTACCACAGGGACCTAGGCGACCTGTACCGGCAATTGACGCGCCCCTCCCCGCCGGAGGTGGTGAGCCTGGGCCTGGCCTGGTTAACACAAGCGCGGGTCCATCGCTATTTAGCGCCCTTGCCGACTCCCACGCGCGAGTCTGCATTACCGGTAGCCTGGCAAAAAATCGGGCAATTTCAAGGGCAATGGGATTGGTTGCCCTATCGCTGGGGAACGACCGTGCTGGCCTACCGGCGAGATCTCCTCCCTTGGCAACCCCAGGATTGGCCGGACCTGTGGCGACCAGAGCTGCGCCAGCGGGTGAGCATGGTGGCCCACTTTCGAGAAGCCCTGGGCATCGCCTGCAAAAGCCTGGGGTTATCTCTGAATCCACCGCTTCCCTGGCCCACGACCGACCTGCAGGAACGCCTGGCAACTCTGCATCAACAGGTGCGTTTCTACAGCGACCGGTATTACATCCAGCCCCTGATTCTGGGCGATGTCTGGGTAGCGGTGGGGTGGTCGAGCGACCTGGTGCCCATCAGTCGCCGGTATCCCCAGATTGCGGTGGTGACGCCGACCAGCGGGAGTGGGATTTGGGCGGATGGTTGGGTGGTGCCCGCCGGGCAACCGATTTCCGAAGCGGCACGCGCCTGGTTGAACTTTGCCTGGGAACCGGCGCAAGTGGAGGCCCTCACCGCCCAAGGTCTGGCCTTTTCTCCCATCGCTCAACCCCTGGGTCCCCACGAGTTCTGGTTGCCGATGGATGCCCCCACCCAACAGGCGTATCAGTCCCTGCGGCGATGGTGGCTGACCTTACCCCTGGCGGCCCGTGGCCACGACCAAAATGCCCACCACCGACCAACCCGCCTGCTGTAGGGTGCGCTGCACCGCTCGCGCCGTGGCCCCCGTCGTGTAGATATCGTCTAGGAGCAAAAGGGGACGCCGGGGATAACGGGCCTGCGGGTTCAGGGCAAAGGCTGTCGCCAGGTTGGCTTCCCGTGCGCGGGCAGACAGCCAGTGTTGCGCTTGAGTTTCCGTCTGGCGCAGGAGCAAATCCGGGTACAGCGGCAAGCCCACGTAGCGGCAAAAATGCCGGGCCAGCAATTCCGCCTGGTTGTAGCCGCGCTGTTTTAACTTCTGGGCGTGCAGGGGAATCGGCGCTACCGCCGGTTCTGACGTCAAACGATGGCCTTGCGTCAGCCACACATCCCCCAGGTAATGACCCAGCGGTCGCGCCAGCTCCGGTTGCCCGTGATATTTCAACGCCCCCAGCACTCGTTTCAGGGCATCCTGGTAGCGTCCCCACGCCGCCAGCGGTAGCTCGCCGTGCCAAAACTGCCAAGGTTGAGATAGGCGGGTCGCTTCGATTTGCCGCTGACAATCCCAACAGAACTCCCCCGCCGCCGGTCGCCCACACACTGGACAGGCGCGGCAAAATACCGTTGTGACCAGAGCGCGCCACATAGCTCCAACCTAACCGATTCATCACCCGTAAAAAAGTTGCGATTAAAAATCAATGACCTTAACAAATTATTAAAAATTATGATGACTTTAATAATTTATATCAATTGGTGGGACGGAAAACGGTCAAACTCCCCTGGCAAGCCCCCAAAGCCCTACAAATTTCTTCACAGAGAGCAACAAATAACTTTTTGTTATCGGGGCCATAAAACCTTTGAAAGCTGCACAGAGCAAGCGTCATGATAACGTGGAATTAAATCCGTCTTTATCCCAACTTATCCAGTGGTGATTACGGGAAAAGGCGGTCTGATGTGATGGAAAGGAGTTAGGGATATGGCCCCACGCACGCAAACTAAAGCCGGTTTTGAAGCCGGGGTAAAGGAGTATCGTCTCAAGTATTACACACCGGATTACACGCCGAAGGATACGGATTTGCTGGCTTGTTTTCGGGTGACGCCACAGCCGGGGGTGCCGCCGGAAGAAGCGGGAGCAGCCGTAGCGGCGGAGTCTTCCACTGGGACCTGGACAACGGTCTGGACGGACAATCTGACGGATTTAGAGCGCTACAAGGGCCGGTGCTATGACATCGAGCCGGTGCCGGGGGAAGAAAACCAGTACTTCTGCTTTGTGGCCTATCCGCTGGACCTGTTTGAAGAGGGGTCGGTCACCAACATGCTCACTTCCATCGTGGGGAACGTGTTTGGCTTCAAGGCGCTCAAGGCCCTGCGGTTGGAGGACATCCGGGTGCCGGTGGCCTACCTCAAAACCTTCCAGGGTCCGCCGCACGGGATTGTGGTGGAACGGGACAAATTGAACAAGTACGGTCGCCCGCTGCTGGGATGCACGATTAAGCCCAAGCTGGGGTTATCGGCGAAAAACTACGGGCGGGCGGTCTATGAGGCGCTGCGGGGCGGCTTGGACTTCACCAAGGATGATGAAAACGTCAATTCCCAGCCCTTTATGCGCTGGCGCGACCGGTTCCTGTTCGTGCAGGAAGCCATTGCCAAGGCCCAGGCAGAAACCGGGGAGATCAAAGGGCACTACATGAACGTGACCGCCCCCACCTGCGAAGAGATGCTCAAGCGGGCGCAGTTTGCCGCCGAGTTGAAGACCCCGATCATCATGCACGACTACCTAACGGCGGGCTTTACGGCCAATACCACGCTGGCGAAGTTCTGCCGGGACAACGGCCTATTGTTGCACATTCACCGGGCGATGCATGCGGTCATTGACCGGCAGAAAAACCACGGGATTCACTTCCGGGTGTTGGCCAAGTGCCTGCGGATGTCCGGTGGCGACCACCTGCACGCGGGAACCGTGGTGGGCAAACTAGAGGGCGACCGCAACATCACCATGGGGTTTGTGGACCTGATGCGGGAAGACTACGTAGAGGAAGACCGGTCGCGGGGGATCTTCTTCACCCAGGACTGGGCTTCGATGCCGGGGGTGATGCCGGTGGCGTCCGGTGGGATTCACGTGTGGCACATGCCGACGCTGCTGGAAATCTTCGGCGATGATGCGGTCTTTCAATTTGGCGGTGGGACACTCGGTCACCCCTGGGGGAACGCGCCGGGGGCAACCGCCAACCGGGTGGCGCTGGAGGCCTGTGTGCAAGCCCGCAACGAGGGTCGAGACCTGGCCCGCGAGGGCAATCAAATCATCCGCGAAGCCGCCAAGTGGTCGCCCGAGTTAGCTGCTGCCTGCGAACTCTGGAAGGAAATCAAGTTCGAGTTCCAGGCAGTGGACACGCTGTAGGTTACAGGGGAACCGGCAGACTTCAGGCCTCTGTGGCAGCATAGAGTTTACCGGTTTCCCATTGACGGCGATGGATTACCCTCACATTGCCCGCCAGACCAGTCAAGTCCTGAGTAGCTATCTCACCTATCAGGCGGTACGGGTGGTGATGGCGCAACTGTCCCAAACGGACCCCCCACTGGCTATTTGGCTCAGCCAGTTCTCCTCGACTGAGAAAATCCAGGACGGGGAGCGGTACTTGCAAGACCTGTTGCGGGAACGGCAAGAGCTGGCATTTCGGGTGATGACGGTGCGGGAGCATCTGGCGGATACCATCCTGGATAGCTTGCCGGAAATGGTACGCACCAGTATTCGCCAGGCCAATATCCAGCAGCGCAAGCAGCACCTGGAACGCCTCACGCAAATCACGCCCGACTCTGCTGCCAACTGGCCCGAACTGGAATCTTGAATGGATGTTGTTGATTCAAGGAGACCACAACTATGAAAACCCTACCCAAACAACGGCGCTATGAAACCCTCTCTTATCTACCGCCGTTGACAGATGCCCAAATCGCCAAGCAAATCCAGTACATTTTAGACAAGGGCTATATTCCGGCGGTGGAATTCAACGAAACTTCTTCACCAGAGGACCACTTCTGGACGTTGTGGAAACTACCCTTGTTTAATGCCACGACAGCCCAGGAGGTGCTCAACGAGGTACAAGCTTGCCGCTATGAGTACCCCGATGCCTACATCCGGGTAGTGGCCTTTGACAACATCAAACAATGCCAGATGATCAGTTTCATCGTACACAAGCCCGCCAAAATCTAACCCTGTTTTGCTCAAAGGTAACCACTGGGGTTAGTCAACTCCAGTGGTTTTTTGTGTCCAAAAGGCAAGCTCTCTACTATCGCTAAGCACAGAATATTTGACACGGGTGGCAACTGAAACCCTTGATGCTTCCAGGTTGACCGCTGCCCGCCTGTGACAACTTAAAGCCTGCCCTACGATTGAAAGGATTGAGCTTGGCGAATCTCTTGGGCTAACCCGGTGTCAATTTTGTAGATGTGATCGACCAACCAATCACCCAGCGCCGCGTGAATCCGGCGAGCTTGTTCTTCACTGCCGCCGCTTTCAGTATATTCCCGATGCCATTCGTTGAGCATTGCCAGGAAACGGGCATGGGCTTTTTGGTTGGTTTCTGCCAAGGGGCATTGGTGCCGGAAGGCGCAGCTTTCCTCTTGACCAAAGTGCCATTCTGCGTAGCCTTTGAGAAATGCGATGAGTTTTTTCACCGCAACTGCACCCTGATTGCCTTCAATCGCATCTGCCAAATCATTGATTGCCTCAATCAATTCCCGATGTTGACTATCAATGAGTGGCAGGCCCACTTTAATCCGGTCATCCCACACATAACGTGCTAGTTTTGGTGTCGTCATAAGTTATTCTCCTCAAATATCAGTAAGCCTACGAGGACATCGCTAAAGTGTTGCTACTGGCAGTGAGAAATTCCTGCAGCTGACTGACTACGTTTTTAATTTCCAAATTGACAACCCCTAGCTTGGCTTGCCGGTCTGCTAGCACTAACAGCACTGCCTCTTCCGTGCAATTGGTGATAATGCTATAGCCCTGGGACCCCTCGACCCAAACCCGCTCAATACTCCCCCGGTTCAATTCGCGGCCAATCCGTTCACTCAGCGACAGGAGCGCCGCTGCCATCGCCGACACCCGTTCTTCGTCCATCCCTGGCATCAAACAAGAGGCCAAGGCCAATCCATCAGGAGATACGACTGCTGCTGCTTGTACATTGGCCACTGAACCAACGAACTGCTGTAACGCTGCCGTCAATTTCGCTACATTGATAGACATAGCTTCTGCACTCCAAAACCTACATTTTGCTGGTACTTTTTATTATGGATACTCCATGATTAAATGGTGCCGTTTCTTTAGGATTTATTTATTTTAAATTGGGCAATCTATTATACAGAAATACCCACTTCTTCCCCAGCTAATTATGGGAATATTAGAGGACTTATCCACCAAATGTAGAAATTGGGTCGAGAGATTCTGAACAGTTATCCTCGCATAGGATACAACCTCCTAAACAGTTGATGCTGCTTGTTGGGTATAACAACGCTGTACTAATGCTGCTAACGCTGCAACAACTGATTCTTTTCGGGTGGCATTCACCTCTAGGGTTAATGCGGGATGAACACCTGCTGCCAAAGCCACATAGCTTAAGGGCCAGGCTTCGGGAAGATCCAGATGAGTCACACCTACGAGATAGGGCAATTTTACCCGCTGTTCCATAAAGGTCAAAATTCGCCGTGCTTTGCGAAAAGCGCTCGGCTGGTGACCAGGTATGAGCAAAATATAGGCATGAGCATAACGAATCAAAATGTCCCACATAAAATCAAATCGTTCTTGACCAGGTGTTCCATACACATGCAAGCTCATTTGCTGACCAAATGTGATGCGACCGAAATCCAATGCCACTGTAGTTTTGGGCTTGATCAAAGCTGTTTCATCGGTTGCATACTGATCCGTATCCACTGGCTGAATTTCACTCACTGTGCGTACAAATGTACTTTTCCCTGACCCGACGGGACCCGTTACCACTATCCGCATAACCGCCATATGTGTTTGGCCTCCTTGCTGGGATATTTTTTTATAGTCTCACCCGCATAACCCGTCGCAGGTAGCCAACTCAAAAAATCGCATCATACCAATAAGTCCAATCGGTGTCTTTAGCTAGAGATTACGCGAAACTTTTTGCCAATTCTTGTGACAATAATTTCAAGACAAATTTCGTTGTAGAAAGGTCAATAACTTTTGGAAAAATCCTTCATTTGGAGTAGACACTGACGCTGCTAACGGTGTTAAGTGGGCATGGGGCAACTCTGCAACAATACCTACTGTTAGTAAACGAAAAGCCAATTTTTGTACTGTCAATACAGGTACCCCCCATTTCTGAGCGATTTCTGCCAGACTCATCTGGCCATTGCTATATTCCCACAGTTGCCATTCTTGTCGATTTAGATGATAGCGAGGACGTCCACTAGTACTGATGAGACCAGAGGTGGGATCGGGCAGTTTATCAAGGAGATGTCGCCAATCCCGCAGTGCCCGTAGACCGGCCAAGACAACTGCTAGGGGTTCGGCTTGCAGGCCAGTGAGAACTAGACGGGGTAGGTGCTTCTGAGGCTGAAAACTAAAAGACGCATCGGGCAACGCAAACAGGCGGCAGATAGGACGTACTACTTGCTGTGCAAACAACCAGCGCCTCTGTTGGTCATTCAGCACCCCTTGGGCGACTAACCATTGGCCGAAAGGCTGCTGGATGGCTTTTTGGCAGTACAAATAACGCAACCGCTCCAGAGTTTCTGGCCGCAACCACCCCTGAACCACTAAACTCTGGTGCCAGTCCCAAACGCGCAGGGAAGCACCGACAATTTGCCCTTTAATAAACCCCAACTGTATATCGCCCAACTGTAATAGACCTGTTTGCTGTCCTTCTCCCAAAAGACGCAGTAACTCAGCCAGAGAAAAATCGGCTAATCGTCCTTGAATACTCATTATAGCCTCCACTGTAGGAAAGCTTGGAAAAACTAGTAGTAAACCCCTCATGTAGGAGCTATTTCACTCTAAAATGTGGTTCCTTTATCCTCCACCGTAATCCTACGGAAAGGCCCCAAAATTTTGTAAAAATTTGGCTTCCGTAAAGATGACTTTACAAACCGAAACACATATCATGAGTAAATTGAGTAAATCTTTTGGCGGCTGTCCAGATTGCGGACCTGATGTCCTATAGCTAAAAACTTTAAGCTTGGCGTAGAATAGGGCTAGTGAGTTCATAGAAGTCTTTCATGTCTAAGCCTTACAGCACAAACCTGCGTCAGCAAGCTATTGAAGCGGTCTTGAGGGGCGCAACACTCGTTGAAGTGAGCCAGATGTTCAACGTCGGGTATCGCACGTTACAACGCTGGCTCAAGCAATGGTCTGAAACCAGCGATTGCGCACCGAAGACAGGTTACCAAAAGGGGCATAGTCATAAAATTTCGCAAGTTTGTCGAGGCAAATTCTGGTCTGACCCAGAAGGAAATGGCGACTAGTATGACGAGCCGTAGGGCGCTTAATCAAGAGCGACAGGTATATCTAGAGAGAATGAAGGATGTAAAGCCGGAAGAAGTCGTTTACATAGACCAACTCGGCATTGACTAGCGAGCAGTTTATGAGTATGGCTGGGGTTTGAAAGGGGAAAAGATGGGTAGGAAATGTGAAAGAGTGAGTATTACCTAGGGAGATTAATTGAGCCATTAACCTGGATAGGGAGCTGCAACTTACAGGTGGTTTTGACCTGGTTAACGGCGTGGTTGCTACCAGCGATTGGGACTGGTAAAAGATGGTGTTGGACGATGCTAGTTTCCATCGGTCTAAGGTTATCAAGCAAGTGGTGGAGTCGACCGGGTGTGAACTGATATATTTGCCCAGATATTCGCTAGATAAAAGGTGCGTAAGTTATAGGTAAATGTAACAGAAAACCTGTAGTCTATGGTCAATGAAACCATTCGCAACTTATGTCAAGTTTTATGATTTTAGCGATATTCACCAGATTTGAATCCGATTGAGCAGGTCTGGTCTCGGCTAGAACGGTAGGAAAACCCACGTTCTCTCGTGGATGAAACTGTCCGTCTTGGACGTCTTAGCTATGGGTCGATGGTATGAAATACTCTGCGACCCCAATTAGCTACAGCACCAGTTTTGGCGAGAGCACAACAGCAAGACTGAGACCATGCGAGCGTGGCCTTGTTTCAGCGTTTGCCACCTACTTCGGGTTTCGGCAGCGGAATTTCTAGCTCCATGCTGTGGCTGTCTTCCACTGGGCGACGGTTGCCCCGATTTGGTTGACCACCTGCACCGCACTATAACTGACGCCAGCAGTTCCTTCCCCCGGATGCACCGAATCCCCGACCAACCACAGGTGAGCAATCGGGGTGCGGGTCGCCAGCGCTAACAGGCCAAACGTGCTCACCCGCTGACCGACACCCCCCACCATCCCAAGATGTCGAGCGGTGTAGCGTGCAAACGTGCGGGGCGTCGCTGCTTCGACGTGGATCAGATGCTCCGGCGACAGGTCGAAAAACGTCCCCAAGCGGGCCAGCGCCTGTTCCGTGTAGTACGCCTTCAAGGCTTGGTAATCCCCCTGTTGCCACAGCCCCACATCTGTAAACGAGGACGCCACAATGGTAGCCATTCCCGCCGGCGCTCGTCCATCCCCTGGTTGACTCACTGATACAAACAGGGAATTGTTCTCACCGATGGGGCCTTGCGCATCGTACAGGAATTGCAAATGCAACGGGCAATGGGATGGAATGGCCGCCTGTTTCACGCCCAGGTACACCACGAAGGCACCGGATGCCGGCGGCAAATGCTCAACCCGCCAACGGTACAACCTGGGAGCCGCCTGGCCCAACAACCGCACCAAATCCATGGCGGTGACGTTCGCCACCAGATGGTCCACCGGTTCGTACTGGCGTTGCCCCCGCGCATTCTCTAGCCAAACTCCTTGCACACGATCTCCTTGCACCACAATTTCCGTCACCCGATGCCGGCGTTTGACCCGCCCGCCCCAGCGCTGTAACCCCTGCAGGAGCCGCTGGCTGAGCACCTGCATACTTCCGTGGAGATGCCAGAGTCCGTGGGGCGCGTGGGGAATGCCTAACGCCGTCGCCCCGTACAGCAGCGCCGTTTCATCAGCATCACACTGGGAGTACAGCTTCAACTGCATATCTAGAAACGTCTTCAGCCGGTGGTGGTTCCCCAACCCGAACAGTCGCAACACCTGCCCCACGGTCAACAGGGATAACGGCGCAATCAACAGGGTCTCCCCATTCAATGCTCCCAGCAGTCGCAGCCAATCCCACAGGACGCGCGGGGGCATCACCGGCTGTCGTTGCTGGAACCGCCACGCCACCGCAAACAACCAGTCCATGAATTGCCAGAACTGTTCACTCCCTGGAAAGTGCCGTTGTCGTTCCGCTTGCCATCGCTGCGGGTCACGCCAGACCTGAATAGGCGTTGTTTCACCTGGCAAATACACCGCGCAAGCAGGGTCGCACCACTCGCCTGTGGGCATCTCAACCTCCAATTCGGTAAATATCTGGTGGTGAATGCCCCCTGGTTCCAGACCCGCCACCTGCGTGGCTCCCACATCAAACACAAACGGCCCGCGCCGGAACGTAGACGCGCAACCACCTACCTGGGCCGCCTGTTCCCACACCACCACCTCAAAACCCCGTTTTGCCAGCAAAGCCGCCGCTGTTAACCCGCCAATCCCCGCACCAATAACCCCTACCCGCATTTCAGGTTCTTCACAAAACTTTACTTTACATATCTTAACGTATCGTCAATCAGGGGGGAACCAATTACAGAGCTTTGCCCTGCGACCCAAGGAAGCATCAACGGTGCCATCATCTGGTATGGTGCGAGATCGCTGCGACACGGACTTTTATTTGTGGACACAGCGGCAGTCGGAATATCTCAAATCGGGTAAATTTGAGTTACTGGACTTAGAGAACTTGAGTGAGGAAATCGCATCTTTGGGCCGGCAACAACGCCAAACTAGAAGTGGTCTATAGGAGTTGATGCTCAGCAAGAGACAACATTGGCTTGGCAAATGGCCTAGTAGTATGATAACGACCGACTAGAATTTCGCTCTATGGGAAATACGTCACCGCGGGAAGGGGTCATTAAATACCAGGTGCTCCACCGAGAAGGCTCGCCCCTTGTCTGGGAGATGGTGGCTGATTTGGAGCAATGGCGGCAAAAGCTCCGAGCGCAGGGGTGGTTGGGACAGTATCCCGATGGCACGAGCTACGGCAACGTCAGTCAGCGCCATCCTCAAGGGGGCTTGGTGATTACGGCGACTCAAGTGGCCCATCGCCCACAACTCACCGCTAGGGATTACGTCCATGTCACAGACTACAACCCAGCAACCCACACCCTGACGGTTGTTGGCCCCGTACCCGCTAGCAGTGAAGCGCCGACTCACTGGGCCATTTACGCCCTGCACCCAGACATCCAAGTAGTGTTTCACATCCATGCGCCAGAACTCTGGCGACGGCTACTCCAGCGTCCTGACGTTCCCTGCACCGCTGCCGATGTCCCCTACGGCACCCAGGCGATGGTCCAAGAAATCCGGCGGTTATATCCCCCCGACAGCGATCCGTTTGCCCATTCGTGTTTTGTTATGGCCGGTCACCAGGACGGGATTTTCAGCTTTGGCCGCACCGCTGGGGAAGCCGGTCAAGCCCTCTGGGCCATGTTAGACTAGAAACTTGAACGCGGATGTGGCGGAACTGGTATACGCGCACGTTTGAGGGGCGTGTGGCTTTGCCATGCGAGTTCGAGTCTCGCCATCCGCATGAGGGAAAAAAGCAACGCCGAGAGTTACCATCATTCAGCCAGACCAGCCTGATACCTTGGCCGATTACTTGCGACTCATCCTGGCCCATTTGCAGATAACTCAGATGACTCTACGTTGCCCCGTCTCCCTAGCCTACTGGGGCGCTTGGACAATTTGAAAAACCTAGTGACCTGTGCTCTATAGCGCAATTTCCACCGACACCATCTGGCAATTTGGGCCATTCGACCGGCAAGCGCGGGAAAGTCCCTGCTGATTTGGAATCTCGTGGGCCTTCTTTTGCGCTATCATAACCAGCAGTAACCAGCGGGGTAGCGACAATGGTTTTACAACTGCAATACTTTCTGTTGATGGCAGCGGCTTTGTTTTGCATTGGCATCTATGGACTCGTGACTAGCCGCAATGCCGTGCGGGTGTTGATGTCTGTCGAACTGATGCTGAACGCTGTGAATTTGAATTTCATTGCCTTTGCCAACTATCTGGATCCTGCGGATATTAAAGGACAGGTTTTTTCGATATTTGTGATTACGGTGGCGGCGGCGGAAGCAGCAGTAGGTTTAGCGATTGTTCTGGCTATTTACCGCAACCGTGAGACAGTGGATATGGAACGCTTTAACTTGCTGAAGTGGTAAATCTTGATCACCAATGCAGATAGCAACCCACCGCCGTCAACATTCCAACTTTGATAGTTCGTAGGGCAACTTACTGTCAGCTAGATTGCAATGCCTTACAGTCAAGCTGTTTAAGGATTGTCATATAAAGGGTGTGCTGTTAGGAAGTGGGGAAAGGCCCAGACCATATAACTATGATTTGCTCGAGAAGGCAATGGAAGCTATCTTGAATGGTGCTACTACCATGGAAGTCAGTCAGTTTCTAAACGTCACCTATCGAACGGTACAAAGATGGTTGAGACATCCCAGGGAAATAAGCCATAAACTAGAAGTATTTCAGCAGTTTGTGGATTAACGGGAGATGGCTGCTCACTTTGGCGTGAGTTAAGGCCCTACAAAAAATAGGCTATACTCACAAGAACGGCAAGCTTATGGTGAGTTAATGGCGCAAACAGACACAGCTAGAGTCATACCTTGGACACCGAAAGGAGAGAGAGTTTACAGGAAAAAACCATCGCGGGGAACAGCTTATCCATCAGGGCGTGTGATTGAACCGTTAACTTAGATAGGCTATTGCGATACTCAGGTCGTTATCGGGTGGTTAGGTGAGAGACTTTTGCCAACTGGTGTTGGATAATCTGCGGCGGTGAGACAGGTGGTATAGCTAAGCTGCTTTAGTTTGTCAGAGCGAGAAGAGGAAACCCAGAGGCGGGGCCGTGCTCTGGGACCCAAGAGCTGACAACCATAGATGGCTTGGCTATAGAAGCGGCTGGATTTTGACTGGTTTATTTACAAAGATATTCGCCTGATTTGAATCCAATTAAGCAGGTATGCTCTCGGCTGAAACGGTGGGTCAGTTACGCGTGGAGTTTAACCAAGCAAAACCTACGTTTCTTCGTAGATGAAGCTGTCCGTCTTATATGTTAACCTTTGTCGGCTTAGCTGTAGAAGCATAGAGACAACGAAAAAGCCCTGGCAGAGAGTGCCGATATTATTTTGCGAAAACGGGCCAAATTTTATGCTGATTTTTGGTCAGTCTATAGGAAGGTCGTTCTGAAAGCCCAGCATGAAGCTAGCGTTAGAAGTAGTAGTAGAATGTCCCTGATTGAACACTTTAATAACACTCTTGGCTAGGGAGTTGGTCGTTTAGTTAAGAAGACTTTATCCTTCTCTAAGAACCTACGAATATATCCTAAAGTCATTCTCGGTCATTAAACGGGTATTCCTTGTTGTCTTAAGCCATCAAAAGTCAACTCTTTTCTATCGCTGGTCTAATGGATGATTGCTATAGTCCCTATAATTCGATTACCATGGTAAGAGAGCGGTCTTTACTGCAGGGATGCAAGGGGGTAAAGTGTGTTTAAGAAATTATTAATTGCTACCGACTTACGGGACGGATTACACCGATTGTTGCGATTTTTGCCAGCGTTGGGAGCGGGTGGCATTGAAGCGGTAACGTTTGTGCATGCAGTGCCCTATCGAGATACAGGGGTGCGGGTGAAGGAGGACACGGAAGCACTAATGGCAGCGCGGGCGAAATTAACCCTACCGTCGGATACCGGAGGAGTCCAAGCCCAAAGTCTCGTGCGGTCTGGCAAACCGGCAGATGTGGTTGTCCAGGTCGCGCAGGAGGTTGGGGCGGAATTGATCATTTTGGGGACGCAACAGCGCAATCTCCTAGCAGAAAAAATCCTAGGAAGCGATGCTCTGAGCATCATGCGCAAGTGTGACACTCCATTGATGATTATTCGCCCCCAGTTGGTACAGGTGTTAACGGCTGAGGAACTGCAATTGCGTTGCCAGCACTTGTTCCATCACTTGATGTTGCCCTACCGAGGTCGCCCGGAATCCAAGCATTTGCTGGCCCAGGTGCTCGACCGCCTACAAAAGGTCGCCCAACCCAAAGTTGAAACGTGCCATCTAGTATGGGTGGTAGAAGACCCGATTCGCCGAGATTTTGAGCCTGACCCGCAGGAAATCGCTCGCGCCGAACAGGAGTTAGCTCAGGTGGTGACCCAGTTGACTCCCTACATTGCCCACGTCCATACCCATGTGCGCACTGGTAACCCGGTCGAAGCCTGTTTAGAACTGGCCCAACTGCTAGACATTAGCGCTGTTACCTTAACGGAAGACCACATGACCAACTTGTGGAACTTGTCCCTGTCGCTAGGCAGTGAGTTGTTGCGGCGGATTCCTTACCCATTGATCCTCTTTCCTTCGCCAGAAAAATAACTTGGTGCGCACGGACAACCTGTTTTACCGGCTGTTTCAACGGGCGCCTGAACTGGCGTTTGAATTGTTAGGTTTGTCCCCGCCTGCAGCCCCTTATCAATTTCAGTCGGTAGAACTCAAGGAATTCGGATTTCGCCTGGACGGTTTGCTGCTGCCGACCACGCCAGACCCTGCTTTGCCCTTTATCCTGATTGAAGCGCAAATGCAGCCCGATGCCCGTTTCTACTACCGTTTGCAAAACGAACTGGCCACTTACTTGCTGCAGTATCAACCTGTTCATCCCTGGCGCGTATTGGTGCTGTACCCTAACCGGCGCACCGAGCGCGTCATCCCCAACTTGCCTGCGTATCTAACCTACTGGCAAGTGCAGCGGGTTTACTTGGATGAACTACCGGCCAACCAGTCACTGGCAATGGAATTGTTGCGTTTGATTGCCGCGCCGGTGGCAGAAGCAGTGGCGATAGGGCGAGCGATTCTTCAGCAGGAGCCAGAACCCTGGTTAGAATGGGTAGTGGAAGCACTGGTGCGCAAAAGGCGCAGGCTTATGGAAATGCTCGGTCTGGTGCCGCTACAGCAAACTCAGTTCTATCGGGAAGTGTATCAGGAAGGGGAAACGGCCCTAGTCCTACGTCAATTGCAGCGCAAGGTAGGTTTTTTGTCTCTTGAGCAAGTCCAGCAGATTGAGGCTCTATCGCTGGAACAATTAGAGAATTTAGGAGAAGCGCTGCTGGATTTTCAGAGTGTGTCCGACCTGGAAAACTGGCTGGCGCAGAACCCGGCGATAGCGCCAACAGAAGACGACCTAGCTACCAATTCGGGCTGACTTGTTCCAGCGCCCGCACTTCATCATCGGTCAATCGCCACCCCAAGGCCCCGGCATTTTCCTGGGCTTGTCGCGCATTCTTGGCCCCTGGAATTGGCAATGCCCCTTTGCAGATCACCCAGTTCAAGGCCACTTGCGCCGGCGTTTTGCCATACTGCTGGCCAATTTCTCGCAATAAGCCCTGCAATGGCTGCACCTGACGCAACCGTTCCCGGTGAAACCGCCATCCCCGCGCCTTGGGTGGTGGGTTATCAAGGGTGTATTTCCCGGTAAGCAATCCCATGCCCAAGGGGCTGTAAGCAATCAACGTGACGCCCAGCTCTTGACAACGTTGCAACAACCCCGTTCGTTCCGGCGCCCGGCACACCAAACTGTACTCCACCTGGTTGCTCGCTAGGGGTACCCCCCGGTCAGCTAGCACCCGCCAGGCTTCTTCCATCTGCGCCAGCGAATAGTTGGAAACCCCCACCGCCCGCGTCAATCCCAGGGCTACGGCATCCGCCAGCGCCTGCATCCAGCTTGCCAAAGACACCGGAAAATGGGCCGGCCAGTGAATCTGATACAAATCCACACGGTCCACACCCAACCGCTGAATGCTCGCCCGCAGGGCATCCAGTAGGGTCTGGGGCCAAAAGCGCCAGGGGAAGGGCATAAATTTCGTGGCAATGACTGCTTCGCGACCTGTTTCCCGCACAAATTGACCCAACAACTGCTCTGACCGCCCCAACCCGTACACTTCTGCCGTGTCAAAAAACGTGATTCCAGCCTCAATACTAGCGCGATAGGCCGCCGCTAAGTCCTGGTCGTTGTACTGCTTGCCGTAATCCCAAAACAGCGTGTCGCCCCACGCCCAGGTCCCCACCCCCAGCGGACTTACTCGTACATCCGTTCGCCCTAGCCGGCAAGCCGTCTGCGTTTCTCCAGACATGGGTCACACCGCCAGTCGTTTGCACGTTCAGTATAACAAAACCTAAAAATTTGTAACGTAAGATTTCGAACGCAACAACTAGAAGAAGCCGGAGGTGAAGGGGTGGAGTGTGCTATAGTCATGCGTAATCGGTTCTGGTGGGGGCCAGCCATCAGACGCAAGGGGGAAAGTCCGGTGCGAATCCGGCGCTGTCCCGCAACTGTGATGAAAGCGTGTTTGCTTTCTCAGTCAGGATGCCCGCCGAGGAGTCTCGTTTCGAGGCTATTTACTTGTTCACCTTAGTCTGCGAGGTACAGATGATGGTTTATTTGCTTCAGCATTGCGTGCAACTGAACCGATGTTGGGCTGTTGGGATAAACTGATAGAATTGTCCGACGCCTAGCCAGGTGGCTGGTCTAGACATGCCGACGGTCTAAGTTCGTGAGCTGTTGGCGGATTTGGTTTCTACTCTGCTACTGGCAGCAGGAAGTTTTCCTTCAGAGAAAGGATGGGAGGGTTATGACGCAGGCAACATCTGGGTTAACGGCAACGTTGGGTTATCCCCGCATCGGGAAACATCGGGAACTCAAAAAAGCCCTGGAAGCCTTTTGGCAAGGGCAATTGGATGAGACGAGTTTGTATCAAACCGCTCAAGCCATTGAACTGCAAAACTGGCAAGTCCAGTTGGCTGCTGGGATTGACCGCATTGGCGTTGGCGATTTCAGCTTGTACGACGGGGTTTTGGACTGGAGTTTGCGCCTGGGAATCGTGCCGGAACGTTTCCAGCATTTGACGGGTTTAGTGCGTTATTTCACCATGGCGCGTGGGCAAACGGGCATCCCCGCTCTGGAAATGACCAAGTGGTTTGATACCAACTATCACTATCTCGTTCCAGAAATAACGATGCCCCTACAACCAGCGGATTTCAGTGATTTTCTAGCAACGGTGCAACGGGCGCAGGCGGTCTTGGGTGAACGCGCGGTGCCCATCGTGCTGGGGCCGTTAACACTGGTGCGTCTGAGTCGCTGGACGGGGGATTTGGCATCGCTCTTGACGGAGTTCCACAACCGTTATGTGTCGCTTTTGACGGCCCTGAAACGACTCAACGTTGTGGAGGTGCAAATCCACGAACCGGCGCTGGTGTTGGGGGACGCGCACCAGTACCAATCCTTCTACCAATCCACTTATCAAACCCTGGCGCAAGTCGGTTTGCCCATTCAACTAGTAACTTATTTCGATGATTTGGGGTCGGCCTATCCGTGGGTAGTACAACTGCCGGTCGCGGGAATTAGTTTGGATTTCACCAGGGGCCGCAATCTCGAGTTGGTGCAGACGTATGGGTTCCCCAGTGACAAGCAATTGGGGGTGGGAATCGTGGATGCGCGCAATGTCTGGAAAATTCGCCCCGACGAGGTGTTAGCAACTTTGAAAACACTCCAGACCATTACTCCCCATTTGCGGGTACA
The DNA here is from genome assembly GCA_025062155.1 of Gloeomargarita sp. SKYB120. Classification (NCBI taxonomy): domain Bacteria; kingdom Bacillati; phylum Cyanobacteriota; class Cyanophyceae; order Gloeomargaritales; family Gloeomargaritaceae; genus Gloeomargarita; species Gloeomargarita sp. SKYB120. Next base: position 43,370 of record JANXAM010000017.1, read on the forward strand.
ACCGTCGGCTTCTTTGCAGTTTGTGCCCTACGATGTGCGGTTGGAAACCAAACTCCCAGAACCCCTGTATCACGTGCTGAGTTTTGCTGAACAAAAGTTGGAAGAGGTGCGACTGTTAGCGCAGGCCCTGCAAGGGCTATCCGAGGTAGCGGCGGAACTGGAGACCCTGCGCCAGCAGTGGCAAGCCTTTTACGCCTTTAGCCCCGTCAATCCGGCGGTGCAAGCGCGCTTACAAAACCTGCAACCCAGTGATTTTTCCCGGCCTTTGCCCTATGAACAGCGCAAGTTGCAGCAACCGGTGTTACCGCCTTTACCCACTACAACCATTGGCTCCTTTCCCCAGACGCCAGAGGTGCGCCAGTTGCGGGTGAAATTGAAACGGGGCGAAATTACCAAAGCCGAATACGAGGCGGCCATTGATGCGGAAATAGCCAAGTGCATTCGTTACCAGGAGGAAATTGGCTTGGATGTACTGGTGCATGGGGAGTTTGAGCGCACCGATATGGTGGAGTTTTTTGCCCAGCAGTTGGCTGGCTTTGCTTTTACCGAGCACGGCTGGGTGCAGAGTTACGGGAGCCGCTGTGTCCGTCCCCCCATCATCTACGGCGACATTGCCCGAACCCAACCGATGACGGTGCGGGAGTTCCGGGTGGCCCAGTCGTTGACGAGCAAGCCGGTGAAAGGTATGCTTACAGGGCCGGTGACGATGTTGAACTGGTCATTCCCCCGCACGGATATTTCTCGGAAAGAACAGGCGTTCCAAATTGCCCTGGCATTGCGGGACGAGGTGGCGGATTTGGAAGCGGCGGGTGCGCGGATGATTCAAATTGATGAACCAGCGCTGCGGGAGGGATTGCCCCTGAAACCGGAACGTTGGGAGGAATACCTAACCTGGGCAGTGGATGCGTTTCGCTTGGCCGCAGGAGTGGCGCGACCGGAAACCCAAATCCATACCCACATGTGCTACTCGGAGTTTGGGGACATCATTGCCCACATCCAACGGTTGGACGCCGATGTGCTGTCTATCGAAAATAGCCGCAGCAACAACCAAACGCTGATGCAGATTGTGGAGGGGGGCTACAGGCACCAGGTGGGCAACGGGGTGTATGACGTGCATAGCCCGGCAGTTCCGGCCACGGAACAGATGGTGCAATTGCTACAAGCGGGATTGGCACATCTTCCGGCGGAACAGATTTGGGTGAACCCGGATTGCGGCCTGAAAACCCGGCGGTGGGAAGAGGTGATTCCAGCCCTAAAAAACATGGTGGCAGCGGCTCAACAGTTGCGGGCGCAGCTGCAGGGGGCTAGCCATTGATGTCTGGCGGGAACCCCCCGACGACCAGCTCTGGATGTATCTGGAGACGCTAGGGGATTGTGCTCGGACAAGGGCTGGTCTGGTGGGTTCTGGATGAGGGTCGCGCTCCGGTGAGGGACTTTCTGCCAGGGAACCGGCTCTTAACCTAGTTGGAAACCCTGGCGCTGGATGACACCGGCTGGTCGTTGATTGCCGAAGCGGTGGGCACGTATCATCCCCAGCGGGAAATGGTGGCGCTGCAACGGCGCATCTATCGCCTGCCGATGCCCCGGCGTTCCCAACAGCCCAGGAGCAGCTAGTTATGGACCCAGCAGATTGGCAGCGCGGTTTATCGCCACAAATGTGCTAGCGCTGGGTTACAATGCCTGGGCGGGCTTTCTCCACCACGGGCGGGGGGCGGTAATTTGCACCTTGAATCATGCTCAGAATGGCGATTACCCCACCTATTTCCTTCCCCGCTTCCGCTTGGCGCCGTTTCTACGCGCATGGCTGGCGACCCCGGCAACGCCGCTGTTGTCCCACCACTTTTTCGTGACGCACATCCTGGACGTGGTGGACCATTACGACCCTAGCACGGAAGTGGTGTTTTTCCTGGAATCGGGCGCCCAGGCCACCTTTTTCTACCTGAAAAACCTACCGGTGCCGCCCCCCCAAAGCTATCGCCACATCTGTCGCCAGGGGGAGGAATTTCATCTGACGCGCTGTCGTTTACCGCAATCCGATTAAATGCGCCTGTGGGGACGTTACGCGCTGCTGTGGTTATGTAAGTACGGGAACGCCGACCGCTGGTGCCTGGGGTGCGCGCTGCTGTTAGGCGTAGTTCTGTACTACATTGCCCGAATCGCCTGGTAAACGTCGTCGGGACGCAAGTGGTCGTGCAGGACCTGGCCATCCCGGAACCAGATAATCCGTTCAGCGCGGCGGGCAATATCGGCTTCGTGAGTGACCATGACAATCGTGACTCCTTGCTGGTGCAACTCGGCAAACAAATCCATGACTTCCTGGCTGGTGCGAGAATCGAGGGCACCCGTGGGTTCGTCCGCTAGGAGCAATGCCGGTTGGTTCACCATCGCCCGGGCAATCGCCACCCGCTGTTGTTGTCCCCCAGAGAGTTGGTTGGGTTTGTTGTGGAGACGATGACCTAAGCCCACCTGCTCCAGCGCCAGCCGCGCCCGTTGTTGTCGTTCCCGGGGTGGCACGCCGGCATACACCAGAGGCAACATCACATTTTCCAAGGCGGTCAACTGGGGCAACAGATGAAATTGTTGAAACACAAACCCAATTTGTTGATTGCGGATATGAGCCAGTTGGGCGGACGAACAGCGGGCGACGTTTTCCCCTTGCAAATAATAATCCCCAGTGGTGGGCCGGTCCAGGCAACCAATGATATTCATCGCGGTAGATTTGCCCGAACCAGATGCCCCCATAATGGCGCAGTATTCTCCCGGTTGAATTTCTAACGACACATTCTGGAGCGCCTGCACCTGATTTTCCCCCAGGCCATAGACCTTGCTGACATTCACCAGTCGAATCAACGGTGCTTTCATGGTTCAGGTACTCCGTAACGCGACGATGGGGTCCAACTGGGCGGCCCGCTGCGCCGGTGCGACGCCAAAGACCAGGCCAATCGTTCCCGATACCCCCACCGCCAGGATGACAGCTTCCCAGGACACCTGCGCCTGCAACGGGGTCACCCAGCCAATGCCGATGAGCCCCAGCGTTCCCACGGCGGTACCCAAGATACCCCCCGCCACGGCGAGCACGATGGCTTCCAGTAAGAATTGCTGGAGAATATCTCCTTCTGTAGCCCCCACCGCCTTACGTAAACCAATTTCCTGGGTACGTTCTGTCACCGAAACCAGCATGATATTCATGATCCCAATCCCGCCCACCAACAGCGAAATCCCTGCCGTTGCCGCAAGTAAGATGGTCAACACCCCCGTGATATTGCCCGCAATCGCCACGGCTTCTTTTTGGGTGCGAATGTAGAAATCGTCTTCGTCCACAATCTTGTGCCGGCGGCGGAGCAGGTTGGTGATTTGGAATTGGGCGGCGCTCACACTAGCTTCATCCCGCGCCGAGACGGAAATGAACGCCACCGTTAACCCGTAGGGCGACCGGCGGCCCGTGAGTTGATAGGCCATCGTCGTTAGGGGAATGTAAGCCGCGTCGTCCCGGTTCGTTCCGAGAAAGGCCCCTTTAGGCGCTAGGACCCCAATCACTTCAAAGCTCAGGTTGCGCAGCCGGATACGTTCACCGAGAGGAGAGCGGTTGCCAAACAGTTTAGTTGCCAAGTCGCTCCCTAACACCACAACCCGCCCTTGCCGCTGGACATCCAGTTCATGGAACAACCGGCCCTGTTGCAAGTCAAAACTTTGCACCCGGAAAAAGTCGGGCACGGTGCCAGTGACAGCAGTGGGCGTCGTGCGGTTGCCATAGCTCGCTAGGGCGCTCTCGTTGATTTGGGCGGCAACCCAGCGGACGGTAGGAACTTGGGCGGCGATGGCTTGGGCATCTTCCCAGGTGAGGGTCGCAGGTGGTTCAATGCCCCGGCGGCGCGCATCCTCCCGTCCCGGCACAACAAACAACACGTGGGTCCCCAACGATGCCAGTTGTTCGGCGGTATAGCGCTGGGCGGCCTGTCCCACCCCCACCATGGCGATCACGGCAGCATTGCCGATGACAATCCCCAACACGGTGAGAAAACTCCGCAAGCGGTGGGCGGCCAACGCCCGGAGCGCCATGCTTAAAGATTCGCGAATCTCCATCGGACTGGGGCCGTAAAGTCGTTACAACGCAGGAGAAAGAGTTGGTGGGGAGAGTTTCTTTTTTCCGAAAGACCCTCTAATATGTTAGGGATAATAAAACGGCTCTGGGCGACTGGAGCAACTGCACACCTTTGGGGAGATAATGTCCATTCAAGAGGACAACAGGCCGGCGGGTGAGCCGGGGACTCTGGCCTCCACCCCAGCAAATGAAACCCTATTGGCGCACGGGGACGTGAAGGCTATGTCTATTCATCAGGCTGAGGCGGTGACCTACGGGAATGACATCGTACCCGGCCATCTAGCGCGGATTAAAGTCATTGGGGTTGGTGGTGGGGGCGGCAATGCCGTCAACCGCATGATCCAGAGCAATCTAACGGGGGTGGAATTTTGGATTATCAACACAGATGCCCAGGCCCTACACCACTGTTCGCCGAACGCCAAACGACTGCAAATCGGTCAAAAACTCACCCGCGGTCTCGGGGCTGGCGGTAACCCCGCCATAGGGCAAAAAGCGGCGGAGGAATCTCGCGACGAAATTATGGCCGCCCTGGACCAGTCGGATTTGGTGTTCATTACAGCGGGGATGGGCGGCGGCACTGGAACTGGCGCTGCGCCTATTGTGGCGGAAGTTGCCAAGGAACTGGGAGCTTTGACCGTTGCGATTGTCACCCGGCCGTTTACCTTTGAAGGCAAGCGGCGAGCGGCTCAGGCGGAAGAGGGCATCGCCATGCTCCAGAGCCGGGTGGATACCCTGATCGTCATTCCCAACGACCGCCTACTGACCACGATTGGGGAATCTACCCCGGTGCAGGAAGCCTTTCGGGTGGCGGATGACATCCTGCGCCAGGGGGTCCAGGGCATTTCCGACATCATCACGATTCCGGGCCTAGTCAACGTGGACTTTGCCGATGTGAAGGCAATCATGGCCGATGCCGGGTCGGCGCTCATGGGGATTGGTACGGGCACGGGCAAAGGCCGGGCGGCGGAAGCAGCTAATATGGCGATTGCGTCACCCTTGCTGGAGTCGTCGATTCACGGGGCCAAGGGCGTGCTGTTCAATATCACGGGGGGCAGCGACTTGAGTTTACACGAGGTCAATACGGCGGCGGAGATCATTTACAACGTAGTGGACCCTGAGGCGAATATCATTTTTGGCGCGGTGTTGGACGACCGGTTGCAGGGGGAAGTGCGGATCACGGTGATCGCCACTGGCTTTCAACCAACCACCAGTACAGGGCCCATGCCCCGGCCCCAGCCAGCAGTCCGCCCAGTGACTCCGGCGCCCGCTACGCCCCCCAGCGTGGAGATGCCGCCCAAAGTCGAGGAGCCACCGCCGGAAATTGACATTCCCGATTTCCTGAAACGGCGGCGGCCACGGCGCTAGGGCTAGCCATTTTGGGGGAATGGCCCCGCCAGAGTGCTACGATGGCAGGTAGAGCGTTGCCAGGGTGAGATGGTGTTGCCAGCATCCCGTCCTTTGCCGTTAGCGGCGCCGGTTGCGACGGACCACGGTCGCTTGCGTCTCTTTGCAGGTTCGGCCAATGTTCCCCTTGCCGAAGAAATTGCTCGCTATCTCGGTGTGGACTTGGGGCCGATTGTGCGCAAACGCTTTTCCGACGGCGAGCTATACGTCCAAATTCAGGAATCGGTGCGAGGATGCGATGTTTACCTGCTGCAACCGACCTGTCATCCGGTCAACGACCACTTGATGGAACTGCTGATCATGATTGATGCCTGCCGGCGGGCGTCGGCGCGCCAGATTACGGCGGTGATCCCCTACTACGGTTACGCGCGGGCGGACCGGAAAACGGCGGGTCGCGAGGCGATTACCGCCAAGCTCGTGGCCAATCTCATCACCGAAGCAGGGGCCAGCCGGATCCTGGCAATGGATTTGCATGTGGCCCAAATTCAAGCCTACTTTGACATCCCCTTTGACCACGTCTATGCCAGCAATGTCCTACAGCAGTACATCCTCAGCAAGGGGCTTACAGATTTTGTAGTTGTGTCGCCGGACGTGGGCGGCGTAGCGCGGGCGAGAGCTTTTGCCAAAAAGCTTAACGATGCCCCCTTGGCCATCATCGACAAGCGCCGGCAAGGCCATAATGTGGCGGAGGTGCTCAACGTCATCGGCGATGTGCGGGGCAAAACCGCAATCATTGTGGATGACATGATTGACACCGGCGGCACGATGACCGAGGGCGCGCGGCTGTTGATGGAACACGGAGCCCAAGCGGTGTACGCCTGTGCAACCCATGCCGTGTTTTCGGGGCAGGCGCCGCAGGTGTTGGCCAACAGCCTATTTACGGAAGTCATCGTCACCAACACCATCCCGATACCGCCGGAAAAGTGGTTTCCCCAGCTCAAAGTCCTGTCAGTGGCGAATGTGCTTGGGGAAGCTATCTGGCGGGTGCACGAGGACAGCTCGGTGAGTAGTATGTTTCGTTAAAAAGGGTTGCCGGAGGGGTTCCCACAGGGGTAAAGTCGCATCAAGCAGTGTTTGCCGAGGTCGGTGCTATGGAACCGGAAACCCATCCGCTCGAAAATCAGGAAAACCAGGAAACGCCGCCGGTAGAAAGCACGCCGGCTCCCGAGGCAGCAACCCATGTCTCGCCGCCCAAGAGCAGAGCCAGCGCGGTGGTGGACTCTTTGCGCCATACGCTGACAGATTCCCTGAGTGTTTTGGGGCCGACCTGGCAAAAGGTGCAGGCCTTTTTTGGGGAACAGCGGCGCACCATCAGCGCCGTCGTGGTTGTGGCTTTGGCGGTGCTGCTCCTGGCGCTGGTGTCAGGGGTCCTGGGCATCATCAATGCCATCCCGCTCCTGCCGGCGGTGTTGGAACTGTTGGGCCTGTGGTACGTCTTGCGGTACCTGCTGATGGCAGACTCCCGCCGGGCGGTGCTCCAGGAACTGAACGAGTTTATCGGCAAGGTCACCGGTCAACAGTCGTAAGTGCTGGAAACGTTTCGCCAGAAATACCCACTGGGGTGCCTGACCAGTGAGTTGCTGCAAATTCACCAGGGGCAATACCTGGTGCGAGTGACGGTGCAGGTGGGCGGTGTGACCTTGGCCACGGGGTTGGGTAGTGGGGGCAGCATCGAAGCGGCCGAGGACCGAGCTAGGGAGCGGGCGTTGATGGCCCTAGGTCTCAGCCCTAAGGAAACACCGCGTCCAGCCCCGCCGACCACTGAACCTGAACCCGTGGCGGTTCCCACGACTCCGGCTGCACCCGAGGAGACGCCGTCCAAGCTCGATATGCTAGATATTCTGGCCCAGACTACCGCTGAGATGAAGCGACTCGGCTGGACCAACGCTCAAGGACGGGAGTACCTACGACGCACCTATGGTCGGAACAGTCGCCAAGAATTGAGCGACCAGGAGCTGCTGGACTTTTTGAATTACCTGCGCAGTCAACCCAGTGGGAACGGCCCCTTGCCGTCAATCAGTTAGACGTTGGGCTAGGGGTTGGCGTGGATGGCACCGGCTCCAGGGCAATATCCCGCAGCTCGATAAAGGGAATGGTTTGACCCACCTCCGTCAGTCCCACCCGCACTTTCCCTAGCCGGACAGGAACTTTCACCCGCACAGCGGTCGCTTGGTTCCCTGGTGCCAGTTGCACGGGTAATCCCTCCACTTCCACCTCCAGGATTTCACCCTGGGCATTGCGCACAATGAATTGCCGCTGGACTTGCACCGCCGTCGCCCGCTCATTCTGGATGCGCAATCGCAGGATGGCCTGGTCCCCTTGCCGGTCAATCGCCTCCAACGCCATGTAAATGCCACCCTCCTGGAGTGCCAGCAGCGGCAGGCGAACAGCAGGGTCCGCAGGGGCTGGCGAGTTTGGGCGTACAGTACTGGTCCCCATTAACGCCTGCACCTGTTGGATGATAGTGTCTTCGGTCAATAGGACAAAAGGCTGAGGGTCCTTATCTGGCGTAACCGGGTTCAACGTCGGTTGCCGGACTTTACTCAGGGCCTCCTGCCCCAGTCGATACCCCAGCCAGACAGCGATTCCCCCTACGACCAGAGCCGCTATTGTAAAACCCAGGGTCACCACGCCGACCCACCGCTGCGTTCGCGCCATGAGTTTGTTAAGATAGCCTTTGCCATTGTAATCATTTTGCACGAGTGGCCGACTGGTAGGGCAAGCGACTCATAATCGCCGGTATGTGGGTTCAAATCCCACCTCGTGCATCGGTTGTTGTACTGTACAATCCAGAATTATCTGACACCAATCCAAAATTGATGTCCGTTTTCCAGAATTGATGTCCGCATGACGGCTGGACAAGATTTACCAAGTGCGTGCTCCTTTCACCCATCCTGCAGCATACTGCTCTTACCCGTCTAACCACCGGCACTCTGCGAAGGCAGCCCCCCACTCTCCAAGCGGGAAGATAGCTGCACCAAGTGGCCGTATTCAGCAGCGACATGAGCGACTGTCCCTTTCACCCGTCCTTGGAGTGGGAAGGTGTCTGCACCCCTTCAGCCTAGGACGCTCACCCTACCGGTGTTGTCGCCCCAGGTTTCGTGAAGGTGTGCTTACCTTCCTACATTAACAGTATTTTGTCTTACAGACCCATCAGTATCTGCGTCCCAAAATACTGTCCCGCTTGTGTAGGTGGATTTTCGTGAACCCCCTGGCCCACGCAGGGTCGCAACGGTTCACGAACTAGCCAGGATGGGTCCCCCTTGAGCGGGGGTGATTCGGCGACCGCCGCTCCGGTTAGCCCGTTCCCTCTTGCTGGGTGCGCACCTGGTCTCAGTCCCGCAAACAAGGACTGACAGCTTCGGGGTGGACAGTCGCCAGGGGCAGAAAGCACGACCGCTTACCGGCGGCCAAACAACCCCACACTTATCACAGACCAGTGGCTTTGGGGAGCTTGGTCTGCGGCGCTGTTGATGTTCTGATTCGGTTGTCCAG
>JANXAM010000018.1 GCA_025062155.1 Gloeomargarita sp. SKYB120
GGCTTCACATCCTTCATTCTCTCTAGATACGCCTGTCGCTCCTGCTCATCTTGTTCTTGGTAGGAGAAAGTTTTTTTTTGCGGGTATAGCCTATCTTTTTGAGTGCTCTACAAATCGTCATACTACTCACACCCCAGATCGCCGCCATTTCCTTCTGGGTCAGACTGGGATTTGCCTCGACAAACTTGCGAAATTCATCCAAGTCTTTAATCTTATGACTATGCCCCTTTTGGTAAGCAATCACCGGTTTCAGACCATTGTTTGAGCCAGCGTTGTAACGTGCGATATCTCACTTCGATGAGTGTTGCGCCCCCCACGACCGCTTCAATGGCTTTCTGACGCAGGTCTGTGCTGTAAGGATTAGACATGAAAAACCTCTATGAACTCATTAGCCCTATTCTATGCCAAGTAAACGTTTTTAGCTATAAAAACCTAGAAACAACTTTATCCACCACTATAGCTAAGCACACAATGTCTGGCACGAGCAGCAGCTAGAAACCTTGAAGCTTTGGCTTTGCCTGCTGCTCAAGTACGCCAACTTAAATGTTGTCTGCTATATCATGCATCATTACTTACATAGCACCACCCCGCAAGTATTGCATAAGCTAATGTCTCAATCTGATTTGAAATGGCTGCGATTGGAATGGAACTCGTCCCGTGATTCAGACGAGTATAGGTAACTAAGCTACAGACGTCAGGATGAACGAGGGGAAATTTTCTGTGCTGCTTACAAAAGCGTTTCTGCTGGTAAATAACCCTGGATAAGCCAGTCTTGTCCCACCATTTCCCAGCGGCACCGCTCTAGGAGCAACGCCTCCTGCATCCGCCAGCGTCCTAAATCCCCGACTGGGGTGGGTGCGCTGTCACCACCGATGAGTTTGGGAGCGATAAACGCTACTACCTTTTGCACGACACCCTGCCGGATCGCCGGCGCCGCTAACCGTCCGCCACATTCCCACAGAACCGTGTTGCAGCCCCGCTGAGCTAAGGTTTGGCTCACGGTCAAGGGGTCACAGGGGTCCAAAGGCAGCCATTCGACCCCTAGCGCTTGCAACTGTTTGAGCAGGGGTGGCCAAGGGTCAGACACTGGGGGCGTAATCAGCACCGTGCGCAGGCCATTTTCCACTCGCCAGACGCTGGCCTCGAGGGGCAAATCCAGCGACCGGGACATTACGACTCGTAGGGGCGAATGGGGCGTCATGCCGTGAGTCGTCAAGGAGGGATTGTCATGCCGGACAGTGTTGCCTCCAGTGATCACGGCATCGCAGCGGGACCGCAGGGTGTACACCCATTGCCGCGCTTCGGGTCCCGTCACCCAGAGACTGTCACCAGTGGCACTAGCAATTTTGCCATCCAGGGTCATGGCGTACTTGAGAATCCCAAAGGCCCGCCCTGTGCGCACGCGGTGGAAAAAGCCCTCGTTGAGTTCTTGGCATTGGTCCGCCAGTACACCCACCGTCACGTCAATACCGGCCTGTTGCAACCGAGCGACGCCGCTGCCAGCCACCCGTGGGTCAGGGTCAATGACGCCCACTACCACCCGCCGAATCCCCGCAGCCAGGATGGCCTCCGTACAGGGGGGCGTGCGACCGTAGTGGTTGCAGGGTTCCAAATTTACGTACAGGGTCGCTCCTTGAGCTTGTTCCCTAGCCTGCTGCAGGGCAAAGACCTCCGCGTGGGGCTGTCCTGCCTGGGGGTGGAACCCTTCGCCCACGATGTGACCGTCGCGAACCACCACGGCTCCTACCATGGGATTGGGACTAGTGCGCCCCCAGGCGCGGCGAGCCAGCTCCAGACAGCGGGCCATGTACCGTTCGTCGGCCTTCATGCCGTGGCGGGCGCCGGTTCGTCGCTAGCTTTTACCCCGTAGTCTAGAATTTCGGCAAACCGAATCCGCAGGGCCGTTGCGGGCTGGCCGTCCTTGTCGGTGTAATGCTCTTCGTCCAGTTGCCCAGTCACCGTGGGACGCGCCCCCTTGTCCAACAAATTCATGGCTGTTTCCGCCTGGTTCCCCCACACGTCCACCTGAAAGCGCAATGGGGGGGCGTCTTCTCCTTCACTTTTGCGGCGGTTGACGTAGAGGGGAAAGCTGCACAACACTGTGCCCTTCTCAAAGTGGCGAATGGTTGGCTTGGCCGCCACGTAGCCGCAGACTGTTACCCTTGCCCAGGTCATGGCTGTTCCTCTCGTGCTGCTAGCCCTAGGATAGCACCTAGGCCAGCGCTACCGGGTTGTGCCCGTCCACCTGCAGGCGCCAGTAGCGGGCGTAGAGGCCTCCTTGCCGCAGTAGTTCCGCGTGGGTGCCCTGTTCTACCAACCGGCCTTTTTCCAGCACCAGGATCTGGTCGGCGTGGCGAATCGTGGACAGGCGGTGGGCAATCACCAGCACCGTACGCTGGCGCTGGAACTCGTACAGGGCCTTTTGCACTAGGGATTCCGAGTGGGAGTCTAGGGCCGAGGTGGCCTCATCCAGGATCAAAATCTCCGGCTGCCGCAGGATGGCCCGCGCCAGAGCTAGCCGTTGCCGTTGCCCGCCGGATAACCGGTAGCCCCGCTCCCCCACCACTGTGTCGTAGCCCTGTGGAAGCTGGGCGATAAATTCGTCAGCGTAGGCTGCTGCCGCCGCCCGTTCCACCTCGGCATCGGTGGCGTCTAACCGGCCAAAGCGGATGTTTTCCCGGATGGTGGTGTTGAAGACAAAGGTGTCCTGGCTGACCACTCCCAGCCGCGCCCACCAGTCCGCCAGGGACAATTCCCGCCGGTCCACCCCGTCCACCAAAATCCGGCCCGCTGTCGGTTCGTACAACCCAACGAGCAGGTCAGCCACCGATGACTTGCCCGCCCCCGACGCCCCCACCAGTGCTGTCACCTTTCCCGCCGGTAACGTAAAACTCAGGTCCATGACCGCCGGCGTCTGCGTGCCTGGGTATTGCAGCGTCACCCGGTCAAAGCGAATCTCCCGTTGCAGGCCCCGAAACGGTCGCCCCTCCACCCGCAGAAATTCCTTATCCTGGTTCTCTAGGAAGGGGTCGAGCATCTGCAACATACCCCACAGGACCCCCAGTTGGCTGGAAATGGAGACCAGGCTCTGGCTTTGGAACGCAAAGCGATTGTAGGCGGAAATAAAGGTGGCTAGGGTGGGCAAAAGCAACTGCATGGGCCGGTCTCGACTCAGCAGCCACAACCCCCCCAGCAGCATGACCGCCAGGATGGTGGTGGACAAGACCGCAGACAGGGGATCGGGCAGGGTACTCCAGGCCACCTGCCGGTCCAGCATCTTTAGGACGTTGCGCTGGAGCTGGCGCAGGCGGGTTAGGGTTTCCTCGTGGCGATGGAAGCTGTAAATCAACCGCAACGCCTGCAGGGTTTCCACCATGTAGCTTTTGATGTCGGCGGTTTCCCCCGTCAGCGTCTTGGCCACGTCGCGGACTTTGGGGAGGATGTAGCGCTGCATCCCAATCAAGGTCCCCGACAGCAGGAGGGTGGACACCAGCACCAGGGGTGAAATCCAGACTAGGACCGCCAGATACGACAGCATGAGACACACCGCCAGCACCAGCCGGTTGGTCGTTGAAAACAGGGCGCTGGTCATCATGCCCAGGTCAATAAAATTCACCAGCTCCCCATGCCGGTAACGGCTGATGCAGGGAAAACTCAACCGCAACATCCGCTCCATGAGCAACTGGCTGGTGTACATGCTCATGCGGTTGCCCAGGTAACTGGTGATCACGGTACTGAAATACTTCAAGGCGCTCTGCAGGACCTGAAACCCCCAGGCGATGAACACCAGCAGGGCCACCACCTGCAGGCGAGACCACCCCTGCACCCAGGGCTGCAACCAGGCAACCTGAAACTGGTCATCCGCCAGGGCGCTCAGGGCCAAGTACACGGACACATAGGTCGAGCTTTCCAGCAGGCCCGCCCCCAAATTCAGCAGGACAGCGCCCACCACCCGCAGGCGATATTTGAGAACCGACCGCCAAACCAGACGACAAAAGGGCTGCCCGAGGGCATGACGCCACCCCCGCCAGAATTTACCCATTCACCGCCGGAAAGCGCGTTTGCAATTCCTCATCGTACAGGTCTGCCAGCGAGGCCACGATGGTAATCAAGCGGGCAACTTCTGAAGGGTCCAGATCTTGCACCGACCGCGTTCCCACCACCACCACCTCCTGGTTCAGCAGGGCAAACCGCGCCTCCATCGTTGTCGCCCAGTTCAACTCCAGCAACTGCTGGAATAGGTCTGCTTGCTGCTGCACCGGCAACTTCAACACCGTGGACCAGACCGTCAACATATCGTCGGGCGTGGTGCCGGTCATTTGCACGTAAACTTCCACCGTCCCGTAGCGAAACCGCCAGATGTACCCCTGCTCTAAATGACTCACTTGGGCGGAATCCGGCTCTGCCAGCGAACTGATGACCGTTTCCACATCGTCCATCCGCTGGGTCGAGCGCTCCGCTTCGGTCAATTCGGGGAACGTGACGTCCATGGGGCCACCTGCTCTCTAGGAGTAGCTTACACCAAAAGCCCTACGACGCGAGCACGGTGTTGACGACCCGCATGAACTCTGCGCGGGTTGCCGTGTTGTGCAAAAACACACCCCCCAACTTGCTAGTGACCGTATCGGAATTCACGTCCTCAATCCCCCGCGCCTTAACGCAGTAGTGCTTGGCCTGGATCACCACCGCGATGTCCTCTGTCTCCAGGATATAGGACAAAGCGTAGAAAATCTGCTCCGTCAGCCGCTCCTGGATTTGGGGGCGTTTGGCGAAATACTGGACGATGCGGTTGATCTTAGATAAACCCAGCACCTTCTCCTTGGGGATGTAGGCCACGTGGGCGCGGCCATCAATCGTGACAAAGTGGTGCTCGCAGTTGCTCTGGACGTTGATATTGCGCTCAACGACCATCGAGCTGTAGCCCATCTTGTTTTCCACCGTGGTGCATTTGGGGAAATTGCGCCAGTCCAGGCCGTAGAAAATCTCATCCACGTACATCCGCGCCACCCGCTTGGGGGTTTCCGCCAGGCTGTCATCCCGCAAGTCCAACCCCAGCACCTGCATGATCTGGGCAAAGTGCCAGGCAATCAGGCTGCGTTTTTGGGTGTCGTCCAAGCCCGTTTCCACCTGGGGCGTAGCCACCCCCTTTTCGAGGAGAAATTGCGCCACTCGTAGCCCCAACTCCGGGTCGGTTTTCTGGGCACGGGTAACGGGTTCCTCCTCCAAGTACAAGTCAGGGTTGGGGTTGGTCAAGAGCCTCAGGGCATGGTCTGTATCCGTCGCCAGCACGCTCCCGTGCCCATTCGTGGCCGGGTTGACAGCATGAGGGGTTAACGTCATAGGTTCTCACAAAAGATGGGCATAACTAGAAGGGGAGAACTGCCGTCGCACCAGTGCCTCCACACGGACCTTCAACACCCTCCCCATCGCACAAGCATCCAGCGCATCGCTCACGTCTCCTTGCGAGAGCAGGCTGCACCAAGAGAGCAGTATAACCCATGCCTTCTCCGGCGGCTACCCACAACTCGGTTTTTTTTCACTCCCACTCAATCGTCCCCGGCGGCTTCGAGGTAATGTCATACACCACGCGGTTGATGCCCGGCACCTCGTTGACGATGCGATTGGCCACCAGTTCCAAAAACTCGTAGGGCACCTTGGCCCAGTCCGCCGTCATCCCGTCTTCACTCGTGACCAGGCGTAGCACGACGGGATAGGCGTAGGTGCGCTTGTCCCCCATCACGCCCACCGACCGCACCGGTAGCAGGACGGCAAAGGCCTGCCAGAGCTGGTTGTACAGACCGTGCCGGTTGATTTCCTGGCGCACAATCCAGTCAGCTTCCCGCAACATTTCCAGGCGTTCAGGTGTAACCTCCCCCAGGATGCGAATCGCCAGCCCTGGTCCGGGAAAGGGTTGCCGCTGCACAATCTCCTCCGGCAGGCCCAGGGAGCGGGCCACCTTGCGCACCTCGTCTTTGAACAGCCGCCGCAGCGGTTCAATCAGCTTGAATTGCAGGTTTTTGGGCAACCCCCCCACATTGTGATGGCTTTTGATCTTCACCGCCAGCCGTTCGCCAGTCTGCGGGTCCACCGGGCCGCCCGCCGACTCGATGACATCAGGGTACAGCGTCCCCTGGGCCAGATAGTCAAACGGCCCCAGCCGCTGCGACTCCCGCTCAAACACCTTGATAAATTCGTGGCCAATGATCCGCCGTTTTTCCTCCGGGTCAGTCACGCCCTTGATGGCCTGCAGAAATTGCTCCCGGGCGTTGACATACTCCACCGGGATGTGGAATTGCTCGTGAAACAGCTTCAGCAACCGCTCCGGCTCCAGCTTGCGCATGAAGCCCTGGTCGATGAACACGCAGGTGAGTTGGTTGCCGATGGCCTTGTGCAGCAAAAACGCCAGGGTCGAGGAGTCCACCCCCCCTGACAGAGCCAGCAACACCCGCTTATTGCCCACCTTGGCGCGGATTTCGTTGATCGCCTCCTCCACAAAGGCCGCTGGGGTCCAGGTGGGTTCGCAGCCGCAGATGTGATAGACAAAGTTGCGAATGATGGCCATCCCTCCCTGGGAATGAGCCACCTCCGGATGGAACTGCACCCCGTAGAGATTGCGCTCGTGGTGGGCCAGAGCCGCGCAGGGACAGTTTTCCGTGTGGGCCAAGATAGAAAACCCCTCCGGCAACTGCACCACGCTGTCCCCGTGGCTCATCCACATGATGGTGCCGTCCTCGACGTTGGTCAGCAGGTCCGTGGGGTCGTCAATGTGCAGCGCCGCCTTGCCGTATTCCCCCAGGGCGGAACGCACCACCTTACCCCCCAACTGCTGCACCATCAACTGCATCCCGTAGCACACGCCCAGGATGGGAATCCCCAGGTTCCAGATCTCCGGGTCACACTGGGGCGCGCCCCGGTCATAGACCGAGTTGGGTCCGCCCGAGAGGATAATGCCGCGCGGTTTCAGGCGTCGCAGTTCCTCCGCCGTGGTGTGGTATGGCAATAGCTCAGAGTACACTTGGGTCTCGCGAATCCGGCGGGCAATCAGCTCGGAGTACTGCGAGCCAAAGTCCAAAATGGCAATCATTTGCCGGGGAGACGGCCCCCCGCTCAGGTCGTCCACAGGTGGTTGTCACGCAAGGGGAACAGTTCCCTATTGTAGCCCGCTCGGCGAGTGTGTGAAGTTATGTTAAAAAGCTATAGTAGAACTAGGCGCGTTGCAGGAAGGGAAATCATGGATTCGGCGGCTTTACCCCAGACTGAGGAAGAGTGGCAAAAAATTCTCACGCCGGAGCAGTTTCGGGTGTTGCGGCAGCACGGCACGGAACGGCCTGGGAGTAGCCCCCTTGACAAAAACTATGCCCCTGGGAAGTACTACTGCGCCGGCTGCGGGGCCTTGTTGTTTACGTCGGAGACCAAGTTCAACAGCGGGACGGGGTGGCCGAGTTTCTACGCGCCGGTCGAAGGGGCGATTGGCACGCGCGAAGATTGGTCCTACGGGATGCGCCGGATTGAAGTGCATTGTCGCCGCTGCGGCGGTCATCTGGGGCATGTGTTTCCCGACGGTCCCCCGCCTACTGGCCTGCGCTACTGCATCAACGGGGTGGCCCTGGTGTTTGTTCCTGAGGGTGAATCGCCGCCGGTGAACCGACCTTGAGCGTTGCCTACACCCGTCCCCTGGCCCGTCTGATCGAACGGCTGCAGCGGTTGCCCGGCATTGGCCCCAAATCAGCCCAGCGGATTGCCCTGCACCTGCTCAAGCAATCGGAGTCGGAAGTGCAGGCTCTTGCCCAAGCCCTGGTGGAGGCCAAACAGCAGGTGGGGCACTGCCAGATCTGCTACCACCTGTCTGCCGAACCGGTGTGTGAAATTTGCGCCGACCCGGAGCGAGACGACCATGTCATCTGCGTCGTCAGCGATGCCCGGGATGTGATTGCCTTGGAAAAAACCCGCGAGTACCGGGGCAAATACCACGTGCTGGGGGGTGTGATTTCCCCGATGGAGGGCATTGGCCCCGAGCAGCTCACCATCAACGCCCTGGTGAAACGGGTGGGGGAAAAGCCCATCAAAGAGGTGATCCTGGCGCTGAGTCCCACGATTGAAGGGGAAACGACCATCCTCTACCTCGGGCGCCTGCTCAAGCCCCTGACGCGAGTGACCCGCATCGCCTTCGGGTTGCCGATGGGGGGCGATTTGGAGTACGCCGATGAGTTGACCCTAGCCAAGGCCCTGGAGGGACGCCGAGAGCTTTAGACCGGCACTTCACAGTACTTCATAATAGAAGTTAGGAGACGTGAAAAAGTTGGTCAACGGATGTGGGCAAGCGGCACGCTCGTCGAATTTGAAACGGACGGCGGCACGCGTCTAGGGGTCATCCAACGCCCCGATGGCAAAAAAAACTGGATTGCCAGCGATGCCCAGGGGCGTACCTACAGCATTCACCCCCGCCAGGTCAGTTTTGTGGTGTCCGACCGGGCCTACACCATCGCCGACATCCCTGACTTTGAACAGACGGCGGCGGCCTATACCGACCCGGAGGCCCTGGAGGTGGCCTGGGAGTTGCTCAGCGGCGAAAACCGGCTGGTGAATCCCGAGGAGTTGGCCCAATTGCTGTTTAACCAGACCGACCCTCCCTTGTGCTACGCCGCCCACCGCCTGCTCCGGCAAGACCGCATTTTTTTTAAACAGCGGGGCGAATACTACGAACCTCGCTCGCCGCAACAGGTGCAGGAGCTGCGCCACCAGTTGCAAAAGGAAGCCCAAAAGCAGCAGGAACTCCAGGCATTCTACGACAAGGTCCGGCAAGCGCTAGCTGGGCAAGCCATAACCTGGACGCCGAAGGAGCGCCATGTCCTGGAACAACTGGAGCAGTTTGTTATCGTGGAGGGGCAACCCCCCCGTCCGGTAGCGGAATTGCTGACCCATCTGGAGCGGGCGGTCACGCCCTCGGCAGCGCGCGAGTTGCTGGTGGCGCTGGGGTGGTGGCACCCCCACGAGAATCTGGCGCTGCGCCGCAGTTCGGTGCCGACGACCTTCCCTGCTGATGTTTTGGAGGCGGCATCCATGCGTATCCACACCCCGCCCCCCGACCCAGATGCTCCCTGGCGTCAGGATTTGACGGGCCTGAAGGTCTATACGATTGACGACAGCAGCACCACCGAAATTGACGACGGCCTGAGCTGGGAGCGGTTGCCGGATGGCCGCGAGCGCCTTTGGATTCACATCGCCGACCCCTCCCGCTGGTTGACGCCGGGGGATGTGCTCGACCAGGAGGCCCGCCGTCGGGGCACGAGCGTCTATTTGCCCACAGGCGTCATCCCTATGTTTCCAGAGGCCCTGGCGACTGGCCCCATGAGCCTACAGCAGGGCCAGACCTGTTGCGCCCTTAGCTTTGCCGTGACCCTGGAACCGTCCGGGGCAATTGCTGACTACCAGATCATGCCCAGTTGGGTGCGGCCCACGTACCGGCTCACCTACGATGACGTGGATGAACTGTTGCCCCTGCAGGAAAGCAACGAAGGCGAGCTTTCCCATCTGTATCAGTGGGCGCAGCGGCGGTTGGCTTGGCGGTTGGCCCAGGGCGCGATTCAGATTCAGATGCCAGAGGCCCAGATCAAAGTCGTGGACGACCAGGTGGAGGTGCAGGTGCAACCACCGTCGCCCGCCCGGTTTCTGGTGGCGGAAATGATGATCCTGGCGGGGGAAGTCACCGCCCGTTACGCCCAAGCGGCGGGTTTGCCGATGCCCTTCCGGTCCCAGGCCCAGCCCGAGTTGCCGCCAGAGGAGGAATTGCTTCAGCTCCCCAGCGGTCTGGTGCGCACTTACGCGATTCGTCGCTGTTTGACCAAAAGCGAGGTCAGTATCACGCCGGGGCGCCACGCCAGTCTAGGATTGGACGCCTACGTGCAGGCCACGTCCCCCATCCGGCGTTACGGCGACCTGCTGGCCCACTGGCAACTGAAGGCCCACCTGCGCGGCGAAGCGCCGATGTTTGATGCTGCGGAACTGCAAACCATTCTCCAGGGGGTGATGGCGGCCACTCAGGAAGCCAGCGCGGTGGAGCGTCAAACGAACCGCTACTGGAGTCTGGAGTACCTGCGTCGCCACAGTGACACCGTCTGGACGGCGGTGGTGTTGCGCTGGTTACGGGAGGAGGGGGATCTGGTGCTGGTGTTGCTAGAGGATTTGGGGCTGGAGTTGTCCATGCGGGTGCAACGGTCGGTGAAGCTGGGGGAACAGCTCCAGGTTCAGGTTACCCACGTGGACCCCTACCGCGATGTCATCCACCTGCAGGAGGTGACCCATCCCCAACCCAGTTCGGTCCTCCTATGACGTGCCAAGGCCGCTTCGTAAAAATTTTTGGGAACGGTCCAGGAAGCCACAACTGCCTAGGTTAAAATCGAGGGGGTGGGGGGGGAGTCCGAAGGTTTTTCTCAGCGCGCGGGGAGCTAGGAATGAGCATTCATGCATCCGATTTGAGCCTAACGGACCGCTTGATGTTTTTGCGGGAAGTGCCGATTTTCCGGGGCATTGATGATTACGACTTTCTGCGGGACTTGGCGGTGGAAATGGTGGAGTTGCGTTTTCAAGCCGGAGAGACGATTTTCGAGCGGGGGGACGTCGGGCAATTGCTTTACATCCTGTCGGAAGGGCAAGTGAAAATTCACATTGGTGATGTGGAGCTGGCTCGGTTGGAAGCGGGGGCCTATTTTGGGGAGATGTCCCTGTTTGACAGTGAGCCCCGCTCGGCATCCGTCACAGCCTTGACCCCCTGCACGTGCCTGTGTTTATCCCACTCCCAAATGCAGGAGGCGATTCTCAACAACCCGGCCATTGCCCTGAACATCATCCAAAACCTTTGTCAGCGGATTCGCCGGCTCAACCAGTTGGTGAGCGTAGGGACCTATGCCGGCTAGCCGGGGCGGGCAAGTCAAGCGAGTTCTCCGTATCGTATTGGGCTACAACCTAGCTGTATCCGGGGTGAAACTAGCCGTAGGATTTGGGACGGGTTCCTTGGCGATTCTGGCCGATGCCCTACATAGTCTCACCGATTGCCTGAGCAGTGTTGTGGGCTTGGTGGCGCAGAGTTGGGCCAAACCGGAACCGGATCGGGAACACCCCTATGGTCACCAAAAGTTTGAGGCGGTAGGGGCGCTGGTGATTGCCGTGTTCTTGGGGGTAGTTAGTTTTGAGGTGATCCAACAAGCTGTAGGGCGATGGATAGAACAAGCTCCCCCGCCGCGTTTTGGTCTAGCTGACATGGGGTTGCTGGCAGGGGTGCTGCTGGTGAATGGGGCGGTGACTTGGTACGAGTACCGCGAAGGTCAACGCCTCGACAGCCCCATCCTGCGGGCCGATGCGCTGCACACCCTGGGGGATGTCTGGGTCAATGCGACCGTGCTAGTTGGCATGGCGGGCGTGCTCGCGGGATGGACCTGGTTGGACACCGCGCTGGCGATACCGGTGGCGGGACTGGTGCTCCACAGCGGCTGGCGGATTTTAGCGGCCAACTTGCCCTGGCTAGTGGACCGAATGGCGATTGCACCGGAGGCGATTGCCCGTGTGGCGACCCAGGTGCCTGGGGTCCACAGTTGTCACGACATTGCGTCGCGGGGCTTGGTGGGACGGCAGGTGTTTATCGAACTGCACTTGGTGGTAACGGCCGCCGATTTGCGCACAGCCCATCAGGTGAGCGAACAGGTCGAAGCGCTGCTGCAAAAGCACTACGGCCCCGCGCGAGTCACCATCCACATCGAACCCAAGCGGGACGATTTGCCAGCGGGGTCAACCGATTGATACAGTAGAACCAAAGTGAGGACAAAACCATGGCCACGGGTCCAGAGATGTGGTTGCAGCAGGGATTTCGGGCGCTGTTGGGGTGCGCCAGCACGGTGCTCGAGTGGGCGCAGGATGAGCAGAAGCGCCAGACCCAATGGCAACAGTGGCAGCAACTGGTGCAGGAGATGGTAGCCAAGGGGGAAAAGACAGAGGCGGAAGCGCGGGAATTCGTGGAACGCCTGTTGAATCGCAACGTGCCGCCCCGTCCGAGTTCACCACCGGTCGAGGTCACGATTCAGGAGGAGTCAACCCAAGTCCCCACGCCGACCCAGGCGGCAGCCCAGTTGCAGGAGCTGACCCAGGAGTTAGTGTCGTTGCGCGAGTCGTTGGAGCGCTCCCGTCCCAGCGATCTTGCCTCCTAAATCCCATCCTTTTGGTAGAGTGGGGGTAGTTTGCGTGGCCAAGGCCGATGCCGCATCCCCTCTACATCGCCTTTATCTGGCACCAGCACCAACCCTTCTACAAAAGCTTGGTGACGGGGGAGTACCGGCTTCCCTGGGTGCGGTTGCATGGTACCAAGGATTACCTGGATTTACTACTGCGGCTGACCCGCTACCCCACCTTCCACCACACCATCAACCTAGTGCCGTCGCTGCTGGTGCAGATTGAGGACTATGCCCAGGGGCGGGCCATGGACCCTTACCTGGCGGTGAGCCTGAAACCGGCGGCGGACTTGAGCGAGTGGGAGCGCCACTTTGTGGTCACCAGTTTTTTTGACGCCCACCACCGCACCATGATTGACCCCTACCCCGGCTACCGACGCCTGTACGAGCAGATGCAAACCGAGGGGCGAGCCTGGTGCCTGGAAAACTGGTCGCTCCAGGATTTTGAGGATTTGCTGATGTGGCACAACCTGACCTGGCTAGACCCGCTGTTTCACGACCGCCCACAGGTGCAGGGTTGGTGGGAGCGCGGCGGTGGGTTTACCCTGGCGGACCGGCAGGCCCTGTGGCGGCTGCAGCGGGAGATTCTGGCTGAGATCATCCCGGCGCACCGGCGCTGGCAGGAGGCGGGCGTTATCGAACTTACCACCAGTCCCTACACCCATCCCATCTTGCCCCTGCTGGCGGATACGGCATCGGCGCGGGTGGCGGTTCCCGATTTGCCCTTGCCCCAACAGCGGTTCTGCTGGCCCCAGGATGTGGCCTGGCAGCTTGAGAAAGCCTGGGCCTATCACCAGCAGGTTTTTGGCCGGACGCCCCAGGGGTTGTGGCCGTCGGAGCAGGCGGTAAGCCCGGCGATTCTCGACCCCATTGCCCGCCAGGGGTTCCGGTGGTTGTGCAGCGATGAGGGGGTGTTGGCCGCCAGCCTGCGCCGCCCCATCCAACGGGACAGCCAAGGGCAGGTGACCGACCCGGATGTTCTCTACCGCCCCTATCGCCTCCAGACCGCCGCTGGCGAACTGGCGCTGGTGTTTCGGGACCACCGGCTGTCGGATTTGATTGGATTTTCCTACTGTCACTTGCCGGTGGAAACGGCGGTGGCGGATTTGGTGGGCCGGTTGGGGCAAATTCACGCCCAAGCCCAGGAGCAGACGACACCAGCGGACCCCTGGCTGGTGACGATTGCCCTGGACGGGGAAAACTGCTGGGAGTACTACCCGCAGGATGGGGGGCCCTTCATCGAGGCCCTGTTGAGCGCCCTCAGCCAGGACGACCGGTTTTGTGGGGTGACGGTGTCGGAGTTTTTGGCCCAGTTTCCCCCTAAGGCAACCCTGGATTACCTGCACAGCGGTTCCTGGATCGAAGCCAGCTTCACTACCTGGATCGGCGACCCGGTGAAGAATCGGGCCTGGGATTACCTGGGACAGGCGCGGGCGGCCCTGGCGGCAGTGGCCAACCCGCCAGCCATCGCATGGGAGGCCCTGGCGGCGGCGGAGGGGTCCGATTGGTTCTGGTGGTTCGGGGCGGGGCACAGTTCACGGCTGGACCCGGTGTTTGACGCCCTATTTCGGGAGCATTTGCAGGCGCTGTACCAGAGCCTGGGGCAACCACCGCCCCCTGCGTTGGACTACCCGTTGGAGCCCGAGCACTACCAGGGCGATTACCCGCCAGAGGGTCTCATCCAGCCAGTGATCGACGGACGCGGCGATGAGCAGGACTGGTCCCGCGCGGGCTTGGTACGGGTGGGGACGGCACGGGCGACCATGCACCAACGCCACCCCATCGAGGCCATTCGCTACGGCGCTGACCACCTGCATTTCTACCTGCGGGTGGACTTTCAACCTGGATTTGTCCCGGCCAAGGCCGACTTCTCCAGCCTGCACGTGGTCTGGTTCTACCCAGGCCAGGTGGGTCAAACCAGCCCAATTCCCCTGGCGGATGTCCCGGATGTGCCCCCCTGCAACTACCGCTTCCGGCATCACCTGGGCGTCCACCTACGGGAGCGGTTCTGCTGGCTGGCGGTGGCGGGGGCGGGAGATACCTGGATTCCCCAGCCCACAGCAACCCAGATGGCCCTAGGGAATTGTCTTGAAATTGCCGTGCCCTGGCGGGAGTTGCACGTAGCCCCTAACTGGTCGGTGTCTCTGCTGCTGGTGCTGGGTCAGACGGGCCAGTTTCGGGGATACCTGCCGGAGCGGGGGCTGTTGAACCTTGCGGTGCCGTGACGGCCATCTGCTTTGCCAAACCCACCGCGTAATACCCCAGCAGCGTCGCCACGGTAAACGCCAGCAACAACAGCACCACCACCAGCGCCGGGCCACGACCGACGATGCCCATCTGGGCCAACTGGCCTTTGCCCGTGGTGATTTCCCCTATCACCAGGCAAACCATCCCAATCATGGCCAGGCGCCCGTTCCACTTCTCGGCGAAATGGGTAAATCCGAACGTCCCTTCTCCCGTCGGGTTCACATTCACCTTCTCCCAAAATCGCTGCATCCTTGCACCTCCACCCACTGTTCCTGAATTGTTACATTTTGTTAAGGATTTGTCCAGGCCAGCGTTGCCTAGCCTAATCCACTGGTTCGAGTTCCCCCGGCTGGAAATGGGCTTTGAATTTGGGGTCAAACTGTACGACGATGGGCAAGTTGGCGGTGAGCGGACGGCCCTGCCAGGTTTCGATGACCTCCACGACCTGGCCCACTTGTCCCTGCAGGTCGTAGGGTTTGCCTTTGTGCTGGGGATGGTGGTACACCACCACGCGGGTTTTGACCCGTACCCTTTGACCGACACGAAACGGAATTGCCTGACTCATGATGGTTAGTTGGGGTTGCTGTGTTGATCCTGACACGAAATGACCCCGTTAGCGTCCCGGTAACACGGGCTGGAGCGGTTCCTCCTCCGTTTCCGGCGAAGGGCTGGGTTCAGGTGTTGGTGCGAGCAACCGCAACTGCAAGCGGTAGGTGCCCTTCCCACCGCTAATGCGGATGCTGTACTGCCCCGCCTGGGTCAGGGGGTACTGGCCGTTAGTCAGCCTCTCACGCACCTGGCGGTCGGGGCCAATCAGCGCAGCGGTCACTGCGGCATCGCTAGCCGTCAGGGCAATCGCCAGTTCCAGCGGAGCCGCACCAGGGTTCGCCGTAAAGGTGTACAGATGGGTCTCGGCTGGCTGCAACACCCGTTCGGTCGCAAACGTGCTGTTGGGCAACAACTCAATCCCGATGGTCTGGGTCGTTGGTTGAGGTGCAGGTGACGGCGAGGCGACGGGCGAAGGGGAAGGGGAGGCTGGTGGCTCCGGTTCAACGCGGCGCGCCCGCTGGCTGACCAGGGTCTGAAAGGGAATCGTGAGAAGGCCGATTACCACCAGCATGACTGCGGTAATCGCGCCGTATTTCAAAACAACGCTGTTGAACAGGGGTGGCGCTGCGATGCGGGTCGGCGGCGGCGACCGACGGATACCTGTAGCTGCTGGAGCTGCGGTGGTCACGGCGGTAGCCCTGGTCGGTTGGGGCGTCGGCATGTCCAGCAGATGAAAACTGCGCAGGGCGCTTAGCACTTCACCGGCGTTGGCGTAGCGTTTGCTGTAGTGGTAGCGCACCATGCGGTCCAGCACCGTCGCCAGGGCATGGCTCACTTGCACCCCCGTTCGCCAGAGCAGTTCACCCGTCTGGGGGTCGCTCTCCAGTTGGCTCGGTTCTTTCCCCGTCAGGGCGCAAATCGCCACAATCCCCAGGCTGTAGATGTCGCTCGCGAATTGGGGTTTGCCCTGGGCCTGTTCCGCCGGTGCGTAACCAAGGGTGCCAATCGCCACGGTGGCCCCGGTGCGCTGCTGGGCGGCCGCTTGGGGGTCGCGAATCTCCTTGACGGCTCCAAAATCAATCAACACCAGCTTGCCATCGGATTTGCGGCGGATCAGGTTGTCGGGTTTGATGTCCCGGTGGATCACGCCGTTGCGGTGGACAAAATCCAGGGTGGTCAGCACATCGGCCAGCATTTGCACCACCTTTTCCTGGGGCCAGGGTACCCCCCGCTGCAGTTCCTGGCTCAGGGGATGACCCTCAATAAACTCCTGCACCAGGTAAAACTCGCCGTTTTCCTCGAAGTAGGCCAGCAGGGAGGGGATTTGGTCGTGCTTGCCCAATTTCTCCAAAATTTCAGCTTCGCTGTTGAACAGGCGGCGGGCGGTAGCAACCACAAATGGATCGCTGCTGTCGGGTTTGAGGTGCTTGACCACGCAGGCGGGTTGGCCTGGTCGCTGGGTATCGCGCGCCAAGTAGGTTGTACCAAATCCACCCGACCCCAGGACTTTCACCACCTGGTAACGCCCCGCCAACATGTCGCCTGGCCGCATGATGTCTCCCCCAGCCTTAATCGCTATTATGACCGATAGTTCCCCCGTTGTCGGCGGCAATGATCACCAGTCGCACCCGTTTGCTGGCAGTTGTGGGTGACCCGGTTCATCACTCCCTTTCGCCTTTGATGCACAATGCTGCTTTGGCCCAGGCCCAGATTGACGCCTGCTACGTTGCCTTGCCCGTGGCGGCGGACCAGTTGGGGAACGTGCTGGCCGCCTTATGGCACACCCAATGGCTGGGTCTCAGCGTCACCCTGCCCCACAAACAGCGGGTGATGGCCTACCTGACCGAGGTCACGCCGGTGGCGCAGGCCATTGGAGCGGTGAATACGCTGTACCGCGGAGCGTCCGGTTGGTGCGGCGCCAATACGGACGGGGTGGGCTTTGTGCAGCCCCTGGCGGACTGGTCTGGCGAAACGGCTGTCGTGCTGGGCTACGGCGGTGCTGCGCGGGCGGTGGTTTGGGGATTGCAACAGCGGGGTTGCACGGCCATTCACATCTTCAGTCGCCGGCCTGACCAAGCTGTTGCGCCGCCTGCGCGTCTCCATCCCTGGTCGGACCTGGACACCTATCTCCCTCAGGCCGATTTGGTGGTGAATACCACGCCCCTGGGGATGGCGCCGGAGGTGACCCGCAGTCCCCTGACGCCGGAGCAATTGCAACAGCTCCCCCGCGGCGCTTGGGTATACGACCTGATTTACACCCCCCGCCCGACCCAACTGTTGCGTTGGGCTGCTGCTCTCGGATATCGCACCCAGGACGGCCTGGCCATGCTGGTGGGGCAAGGGGCCGCCGCTTGGAAATACTGGTTTCAGCAAGAAGCGCCCCTAGCGGTGATGACCCAGACCCTGGAGCAGTACCTTCAACAGATGTCCGCCAGTGCTGCTGCTGGCCCCACCAGGGACACCCAGGGGTGACGCAGGTAGCGTTGGGCGGCCCGCCAGAGCTGCTCTGGAGTGACCTGGCGGATCAATTGGGGAAACATCCAGTCGTAATCAGCACCCAGCCCCAGCACCTCGTACCAGCCCAGCAGTTGTGCAATCTGGGCGTTGGTCTGCTTGCCCAGGGCGTATTGCCCCAGCAACTTGCTGCGCGCTGTTAACAGCTCCGCCTCCGGCAACGGCTCGGCCAGCAACCGCTGCATCTCGGCGGCCAACTTCACCAGCGCTAGACTCGTATTGGCCGCCGCCGTTCCCAAATACACCCCAAAAGGGGCCGGTTGCCAGCGGGTGGGATAAAACGCCGACACATCGTAGGCCAGCCCCTGCTTTTCCCGCAGTTCCATAAACAGCCGGCTGGACAGCCCGTTGCCCAGATAGGTGCTCAGCAATTTCATGGCCGGATAATCGGCGGCATGCACCGACGGCCCTGGATACCCCAGCATCACCAAACTCTGCTGCAGCGGACGCACGGTGCGCAACGGCGCCGTGGGTTGTTCCGGTGTCGGCACTGCTGGCGGTTGCCAATCCACCGCCGGCACGGACCAATCCCCAAAACACCGTTCCACCCAGGCCCGTACCCGCTCCGGTTCCACCCGCCCGCAGATGCTCACCACCGTGTGGGCTGGACAAAAGTACCGCTGGTGATAGGCCCGCAAATCAGCGGCGGTGAGTCGTTGCACCGTCTCCGGCGTGCCTAGGGTGCTCACGCTGTAGGGATGGTTGGGGTAAAGCGCTCGGCGCAACTGGTCGTAGGCCAAACTAAAGGGCTGTTCCTGCTGCAACCGCAGCCCCTGCAACGTCAGTTCCTGCTCCAGCGCCACCTCGGCGTCGGGGAAAGTGGGAATGCGCCACAGTTCCGCTGCCAGGGCAAACAGCTCGGCGAAATCACTGGTCACCGCCTTCAACCCCAGCATAAAGTAGTCTGGGGCCGCCTCTGTTCCTAAACTCGCCCCTAGGGATTCCACCGCCAGGGCAATGTCCTGGGCTGAACGGCGCTCGGTGCCCTTGGTCAAGGTGGCCGCTAGCAGGTGATTCAGTCCCCACTGGTGGGGGGGTTCGGCTAACATCCCCGGGCGCAAAAACAAGCGCGCCGCCACAATATCCGCCGCCGGATTGTCCACCACCAACAGCGTCAAACCGTTATCCAAGCGCCAGCGGTACCAACGTCCCTGGAGCAAACCAGGCGTCTGGACATCCATGCTCATGCCGTTTCCCCTGGCTGCAACCACAACCGCACCGCCTGCTCCGGGTGAAGATAGCGGCACGCCAACTGTTGCAGGTCCTCCGGTCCGAATTGATGCAACCGCTCGGGGTAGTGCATCCCCTGCTCTAACCAGCCAACGTAGTGATAATAGCCATACAATTGCGCCATTTGCTGGGGCGTCTCCATGGCGAAGGTATACGCGTGGAGCAACTGTCGTTTGGCTCGCCGCAGTTCGTCCGGGGAGACAGGCTGGGTCTGGAGCGCCCAGATTTCCTCAGCAATCACCGCCTGTACCTGTTCCGGGCACACCCCGTTGTTGAGCCAAGCCGTCAATTGCCAATGTCCTCCCGCCAGTTGGTGATGGTAACCTGCATCAATGTCCTGCACCCAGCCCCACGCCTCCCGCAGGCGGCGCGTCAAGCGAGCCATGCGTCCACCCGTCAAAATCGCCGCTAGCAGGTCTAGTCCCCAACCCGTCGTTGCCTCCTGGGTCTCCGGCACCGGCCAGACCCACCACAGACGTCCCTGTTCCGCCTGGGGACAGGAGAGCCGGTGATAGCTCGGCTGCATCACTGGTAACGCGGCGAGACTACTGGTCGCAGGTGGCGCTGACCAAGGTACGGTGCAGGTCTCCTCCAAGACGGCCACCAGGGCTTCCCAGGGGACAGCGCCTACCACCACCACGACCATGTTGGCCGGGTGATAGTGTTGCCGGTGGAACTGCTGTAACACTGCTGGCGTAATCCGCGCCAGGCTAGCCTCCGTGCCCAGGATGGGTCGTCCATAGGGATGGTCCGAGTAACAACGTTGCCAGAGCATCTGCTGGCCCACCCAATCGGGCTGGTCCTGGGCCTGGCGCAACTCCTCAGCAATCACCGCCTGTTCCTGCTGCCAGGCCTCTGCTGCCAGCGTCGGTCGCAACAGAATGTCGGCCAGGGCCGTTAAACTTTCTTGCCAGTGGTCCAGGGGGGTCAGGACATGGTAGTAGGCGTAATCCTGGCTAGTGGCGGCGTTGGTCAGACCTCCATGTTGTTCAATCAGGCGGTCGAAGGCCCCCGCTGGAAATCGCTCGCTTCCCCGAAACACCATGTGCTCAAGGGCATGGGCCACGCCGTTATAAAGGACCGGCTCAGCGGCAGACCCAGCCCGCACCCAAAACCCAATCGCCACCGCCGCCGTTGGTTGGTACTGATAGACTACCTGCAAACCATTGGCCAGTGTCACCGTATGCACCGGCGCGGTCGGGTACACCAATTCAGACAACGACACCTCTCCCTTCCTGCTAGGGTTGCAGTCACGATGTCGCTATTCCCAAACCCCACCGGCTGACGATTGGTTTTCTATTCTAGCGCGAATTCCCTTGTTGGAGATACCGCCCAAACGGGGTACATTAGATGTAAGGTCCTGTTGCGCGCCTATGCCCCGCGTTCTGGTAACCGAACCCATTGACCCGGCTGGGATCGAGATACTGGCCCAGGTCGCCCAGGTGGACCAGCGCTACAACCTGACGCCGGCGGAGCTACAGGCCTGCATTGGAGAGTACGACGCGCTGATGGTGCGGTCGGCCACCAAGGTCACGGCGGAGGTCATCAAAGCGGGACGCAACCTGAAAATCATTGGCCGCGCCGGCGTGGGGGTGGACAACATTGACGTGGCGGCGGCGACCCGCCAGGGGATTGTGGTGGTCAATTCCCCGGAGGGCAACACCATTGCGGCGGCGGAGCACACGATTGCCCTGATGTTGGCTTTGTCCCGCTATATTCCCCAGGCGGACCAAACCGTCAAAAGTGGCGGCTGGAACCGCAGTGAGTTTGTGGGGGTTGAAGTTTACAAGAAAACCCTGGGGATTATTGGGCTGGGCAAGATCGGGTCCCATGTGGCCACGATTGCGCGGGCGATGGGGATGCGCCTGCTGGCCTACGACCCCTACATCGCCAAGGAACGGGCGGAACAGTTGGGCTGCACCCTCGTGGAGCTGGACATTCTGCTGCGGGAGGCCGATTACATCACCTTGCATATTCCCAAGACCCCCGACACCACTCATCTCATCAACCGGGAGAGTTTCAAAAAAATGAAGCCCACGACGCGGATCATCAACTGTGCGCGGGGCGGGTTGATTGACGAGGTAGCGCTGGTAGATGCCCTGCGGGAGGGTCGGATTGCCGGTGCGGCGCTGGACGTGTACGAGCAGGAACCCCCGGTGAACAGTCCGCTGCTGCTGCTGGGGAAAGAAGTGGTGCTCACCCCCCACTTGGGCGCCTCTACTATTGAAGCCCAGAGCAACGTCGCCACCGATGTCGCCGAGCAGATTCGGGACGTGTTGCTGGGGTTGCCGGCTCGGTCGGCGGTGAATATCCCCGGTCTGAGCGCCGACGTATTGACGCGCCTGAAGCCCTACCTGGAGCTGGCCGAAATCCTGGGCAACCTAGCGGGGCAATTGGCGGGGGGGCGCGTGGAGACGCTAGAGGTACGTCTGCAGGGGGAACTAGCGACCCAAGCCAGCCAGCCGGTGGTGATCGCCGCCATCAAAGGGTTGCTAGGCCCGGCTCTGCAGGAGCGGGTGAATTACGTCAACGCCGCCATCGAGGCCAAAGAGCGGGGCATCCGAGTTGTGGAAACGCGGGACGAATCGGTGCGGGATTACAGCGGGTCGTTGGTGGTCACCGCCCAGGGCAGTCAAGGGGGCCACAGCGTTGCCGGTGCGTTGCTGGGTACGGGGGAATTGCGCATCACCAGCATTGACGGGTTCCCCATCAGTGTCGCGCCCACACGGTATATGCTGATCACCCTGCACCAGGACATGCCCGGCATCATCGGCAAAATCGGGTCCCTGCTGGGCAATTTGAACGTAAACATTGCCAGCATGCAGGTGGGCCGCAAACTCGTGCGGGGGGATGCGGTGATGGTTCTCAGCGTGGACGACCCCTTGCCCGACGGTGTAGTGGAGAAAGTACTGCAAGTGCAGGGGATTCAGGATGCGTATGTGGTCAATTTGTAATAGATGCTTGTCAATCACACTTAACAGCAATGCGGCCGGTGTCATCAATTCGGTTCAGCAAGAGACACAATTTGTTCTCTTGGATAAACTCATCTACTGCCTGCTTTGCTCCCTGCCAGTAGCCGTAGTCATCGATAATCAAAACGCCTTTGGGTTGCAAACGAGGGAACAGGTGGATTAATTCGTGCTTTGTGGACCTGTACCAATCGGTATCCAGTCGTAGCAAGGCAATTTGTTCCGGTGCGTATTGGGGTATGGTTTCCTCAACTTTCCCCTGA
Organism: Gloeomargarita sp. SKYB120; assembly: GCA_025062155.1. Lineage (NCBI taxonomy): Bacteria > Bacillati > Cyanobacteriota > Cyanophyceae > Gloeomargaritales > Gloeomargaritaceae > Gloeomargarita > Gloeomargarita sp. SKYB120. The sequence goes on from JANXAM010000018.1 coordinate 21,991, forward strand.
ATAAAGTGAATTCTATCGGATGGGTAGCCAGTGCTTAAAACATTCTGTTGAACCTCCTCCAGAGGGCAAAAGCACCAATTTGAAGCATCTTCTGATATTTAGCTAGACAAAAACTGCTCTAGGGCCATCTCACCCGAATGAGACTTATCCATCTCATCTGGTTTTGGCATACCCGAAAATGTGTCATATAAAAACAAGTCCCTATCTTGCACACCCATTTTCTGTAAGGTCAAAGCAGCAGCCATCATCGACCCTCCCCGCCAGACACCACATTCAACGATGGCACCGGGAATATTATTTTTAACTACATACTGAACTGCCTCAACCAAAGCATTTACTCTCTCCAGACTGGTCATTGTATAGAGGTCAACAATCTCCCACAGCTCAATACTTAACTCAGTCAAATTGGGTGGATATTTACTAGTTCTCTGCTCAATTCTTGACTTAGTCAAATCAGGTGAATGTTTACTGGTTCTCTTCTGGTAAGGGACAACATCATATCCCATTTGCCGAAGAATACTTTTGGCAAAGCGCTTAAAAAATAGTATGGGTGATAAATGCATACAACGACTATTCCAATTTTTAGCCGAGATCATACAATACATACTGCACGGCTGTCAATCTAAATCCTGACCCCGCTCCAATCACCACAAAATACTGCCGGTGTAAACGCTGGTAAAGCTGGCTTTCAAACCGCAGTCAGTTATAGTCAAGTAGTCAATTGTTTAAGTAAGTTTGTCGTATAAGAAACGTGTTGCTGTGGAGTGAGAAAATGTTCAGACCATATAACTATGATTTGCGCAAGAAGGCGGTAGAAGCCATCATGGAAGTCAGTTCCTAAACGTCAGCTATCGAACGGTACAACGCTGGCTCAGACAATGGTCAGAAATGGGAGATGTCCACCCCAAGGAAGGCTATCAAAAAGGCTATCCTCATAAGCATTTCAGCGGTTTGTGGATTAACGGGAGATGACTGCTCGCTTCGGTGTGAGTTAAGGCCCTGCGAAAGATAGGCTACACCCGCAAGAGCGACAGGCTTATGGTGAATACCACCAGAGCATCCGGCGTAGATGGCCGGGATATTGAGCACCCAAGGGAGAGAGAGTCTATGGGGAAAAACCATCGTGGGGAACGGTTTATCAATCAGGGTGTGTGATGGAACCATTTACTACTTGGATAGGCCACTACCCGATGGTTAAGTGAGAGACTTTTACCAGCGATAGATCCCGGGAAAGCCATGCAGCAGTGAGACAGATCGTGGAAGCAGCTAGGTGTCGCTTGGTTTAGTTACCAAGATATTCACCTGATTTGAATCCGATTGATAAAACGGTGGGTCAATCATGCGTGGAGTTTAACCAAGCGAAACCTACGTTCTCTCGTGGATGAAGCTATCTGTCTTCTATGTCAACCTTTGTCAGCTTAGCCATACCCCAAATTCTTTCGCTCTCTCTTGAGGTCTTATCGGGATGCTGTTCCACATCTTGATTCAGTTGAGCAATATCTATTTTTCGTTTCCTGCGTTCGACCCGAACACTTGCTAGATTCGGTCTTGCTAGCCAGCGGTAAATCGTTGTCTGCCGATATTAAACACTTTGGCTGCTTGGGTGATATAGCTAAGCTGCTTTAGTTTGTCAGGGACAAGGGAGAAAACCCAAAGGCGGGGCCGTGCTCTGGGACTCAAGGGCTGACAACCATAGATGGCTTGGCTATACTATGCCCATTCTCAACAAAAGCCATGACTTTTTCCCGTAGTCCAGGCCGTAGCACATCTTCAATCTTCTCCACTATTGCCACTCGACCTCTGTCTTATACTCTCCCTTGGTGTATTGTCTCATTTTTGTCTAAGATAACTATATCTGACAGAAGCTGGGTTTAGCAGTTATGAGCAAGTCAGTGAGTTTCACTTGTTTCCTGATTGCAGCTCCATGCGTATTTTGGATACGTTGATCAGGTTTGAATGTGATTGCAACTCGTTGATGACTGGAATCAAATCTCTACCAGGGGCTACCGACAAGGGTAAATCCCGCCCAGTAGTAGGGATGAGTGAGTGTCTGGTCTCCCCGTTGCGCGATAGCTGGTGGCACTGGTACAGCCCCACGGGTACTCCGCAACTCACCCCCCTGGATGGTCACCTGTCCTCGCAATAGGGCAACTTGAGCCCGCCGCAACGCCTCAGCTTTGATAGGAACTTCCTTCAGGTAACGATAGAACTCGTTCATCAACGCCAGTGTCCCTTCATCTGACACGTACCACAGGGAGGCCAGGGCGCTTTTGGCACCAGCTTTCACAGCCAGCCCAGCGAAACCCAGCTCTGAGCTAAGGTCTCCTACCGAAGTTCGGCAAGCGCTGAGGGTAAGCAGCTCAACGGTATTAGGTTTCTGCAAGGGCAGTTGACGCAGTTGCGGTAGAGACAAGCGCTGGTTATTCCCGAATTCGATGTAGGAATTTTCGGGTCGTCCTGGGGCAAAATCTGCGTGGGTCGCTAAATGAACAATTGGGTAGCCCCCCTGGAGTCGTTCCTGGGTTAGACGTTGCACCGTGAATTCCTGATTCAAAAAGCTGCGCCCTGGCCACATTTGGGTGATCAGCTTTAACTCTAGAGGTACGGCGGGCAGGGGAACTTGATTCACAAATGTATCTGCGCCCATAGCCAGCACTTGTCCATCGCGGAGATTGCGGTAGCGCATATCAACGAGATTTATGCTGGGAATAAGGGTCATGCTGTACTTTTCCACTAAAAATTGTTTGCCATCGTGCAGAGCTGCCATCGGCAATAAGCGCAAGCCACTATCTAGGGCTAGCAGGAATGTTTCAATGCCTTGGGCTTGCAACTCTTGCTCAATCGGCGCAATCAACCAGCGGTACAGTTGCTGAGCATCTTTAAGGTAAGTGTCGCTCCCGCGTTGGCGAGGGTCCGTGATCGTTCGAACAAATCGTTCGACCAGGGGAATGAGTCGAGAACGACGCGCCTCAGGGACACTACGAACAATTGGCTGAGTGCTTTTTGCCACCCCTATCCCAAGATTAGCTGAGGCAAGTACTCTAGCCGACAAGCCAATTGCGGTCCGTGGCTGGTTGCCTGGTGTTACCGCTGCAATCGTGAGTTGTTGTTCATCCACCATGAAGTAGATGACAGCTGGTTTTTTGCCTGTTTCTCTCGCCAAACGACCAAGGGTATCTGCAATGGCCTCCACAGACTTCAAGTTATTCAACAGTGGCACATTCAAAAAGCGCCTAAATTCATCGGCAAAGAGAGAATCTAAATTCAAAATTGCTGTAAAGTCACCTGTATTCAGGGCCGCAGCAATACGCACGCGACTAAAGTCGGCTGTATCAAAACCAACCTCCGGCAGGGCTTGGACCCCTGCAGGCAGCACTGCAGGGCCAGTAGCCACCAACTGGGTATTCAGATCACCGTAAAAAGACAACGGCAAGAGAACCAAGCTGCCCGATTCAGGCCGAGCTGAGTTGATTGAGAGTTCTGCTGCAGAAAGACTTTGAGGGGGGGTGAGAGTGAATAAACCAGTTGTGATTGGTCCAGCACTGCCATTTACAGTCGCATTGCCAACATTAAACGGATTGCGACCGCTGTAGATTAGACCAATTACTCCGTTGTCCGTTACCCCCTTGGTACTGATACTAAAGCCGTTGCTCCCGACGCCAACGATGCGCACGTTATCCTGTAAGCTACGCAGCCCAATGCTGCCCCCTTTAGCGACACTTGACTCCGCTCGCGCAGAACCAATCGTCACTGTGCCCGTCGCATCAACGCCAATATTGCCAGCATTACCCACTTCGCTGGAGGCGTCTAAATTCCCTGCTTCAATCCGGCCATTCGCAGTGGCAATACTGATACTCCCACCGGAAGTAATCACATCGCCGACCCGTATGTCTCCGCCCCCTGTTGTTAAAAAGGGGACCCTAGCTAGGGAAATGTCTGACCTTTCCACATCTAGTGCTCCCCTTTGACCACTGGAGATATTGACACTTCTGCCCCTAGTTGTGAGGTTACCAGCTTGAATGCCGCGGTTTGCATCTAGTTTAATACCACGGCTAGCGAAAATATCCCTTGCATTAATACGACCGCCGGCAACGAGTTCTAATCCAATCCCTTCTAACGATAGAGAGCCGTTGATGTCAATATTGTTACCAGCTTGAGCAAATAGACGGGTGATAGGACCGCTAGCAGAAAAACTGGTGGTGAAAACAATATTATTAGATGCCTGAAGGATGACGTTGTTGCGAGTCAATTGGGATGCGAGTAGATTTGTCCCAATCGTAAAAGTTATATCCGGCGCATCACTGAATAAAATTTGCCCGTCCGCTAGTTCTGGATCATTAACTCCATTACCAGGGACAATCACAATATCTCTGGGGTCAAGCAATAGAGTTCCTGGCCGGCCCTGGGGAGCAGATGTATCCACTTGGCCCTGGAAGATGAACCGTTCTCGCCCAGACACTTCGACAAGTCCGCCGTTACCTCCAGCAGCACCCCCTCTAGCGCTAATGCTGCCGTAAAAGCGCGTAACGCCGTCTGACCAAACAATCGCTTCACCTCCAGGACCCGTTTCCCAGGCATCCACCCTAATCACACTGTTTTGATTGACCAGAGTTTGTCTTGCCCTTGGTAAGGAACCTTGACCTTGATAATTGCCTCCTATTAGGACGCGACCACCACCTTTTCGACCAGAAGCGTCAATCACCCCGTCCAAGACGGCAACTTGATTCCCTGTGATGTGAACTGCGCCACCCGTGCTATCTGGCGAGGCAACATTGACTTTACCTGTAACAATCGTTGTGCCCGCCTGGTCAGGAACAACCAACTGATGGAGTCGAACCGTGTCATTCTGAACTGTCAAAGAAGTACTTACCTGTGGTCCTCGAGCCGCAATCAACTCTGGTAGGCGAGTAACCGGAATGGTGTTATCCACCATGACATTGATAGCTTCTAATCGGTCAAACTCAAAACTCAATAGGTGACCTGGTTGAGACAAGCGCATCCATCGCTCTCCGGGCACTGAGGTTACCACAACAGACCCACCTGGCGCAGTCAGCGTACCCCCACTGATAACTTGACCAGCCACCAAATTTAGACTCTGCCCTGGCTTCACCTGCAGGTTTCCTTCATTGACAAGAATCCCTGGTTTGGAGCTACTGAAAACAAAGCCAATAGGCTCACCCACCAACTGCTGATAGTGGTTTTCTCCGTAGGCACTAAACGCTCCTCTTGGAAACAGGATCTTATCTGCAGTCGTCGCCGTAAACGCAGCCGGCACATTCAGGCTGGCATGCGGGCCAAAAACAATGCCTGCTGGATTCATTAGATATAAATTGCTTGGACCACCTAGCACTTGAATCAAACCGTTGATGTAGGATACGGAGCCGCCAGTAACTCGAGCAAGTATATTGCTGATGGTAGGGTTGCTAAAAAAATTAGCTGTTTGACCCTGATGTAAACCAAATTGGTAAAACGTGTGAAATAAATTACGCCCTGCTTGGGTGCCACCAGTGATATTAAACTCGTTGCCTGACTGATAAACAGAAGTTCCACTGCCAGCGGGAGTCACCTGCGCCAAAACGGGTAGGGTCAACACCATCATCCCTGAGACAATCACACCCACAACTGGATACTGCATATCCCGCTTTCTCTGCCTACCTTGACCACCTACAATGGGAGCTTTAACCCTGCTCCAATTTTAACCTAATCTACCGATGGATACACGTGGCCCTAAATTCCAACTCCAAAATCGCTGTAGGCAAAGCTCTGTCGGTTGACAGGACAAGCAATCGGTCCTTTAATAGAGTTAGTTCAAGAGAGATCTAGCGCTTTATGTTCCGACAAGGCTGGTGGTGTGGTCCTTGTCTGGGATTGGTTGCAGTCGTTACGATAGGTGGACCGGCTCATGGCTCAACGGATGCGGCCTCACATACCAAGAACGGTTCTGTATCGGAACGATGGCTTAGGCTGAACAGTTCCCTGCTTTCTCTCCCTGATAATAGTGCAGATGTTGAAGGTGAATTCAAGGGAGTGGCTGCCAACCTTATCCAAGCTAGCTCCACACGGGCGGGGCAGCTAGGGCCTATGTCTAGCGCCCAGCAACCTATGGAATTTTCTCCCAGATTGGTTCAAGTCTCACCTAGGTTCATTTTGACCACACCTTTAGCTAATCCCGATGAGATGCTGACTGTAGAAGCGGTGGAAGTTGTTGGCAGTACTATCCTTTCGCCTCGACAAATTAGGCAATTGATTGAACCAGTCCTGTTTCGGCGTGTCACCCGTCGTCAATTGCAGGATGTTGCGGATGCTATTACGCGTATCTATGTTGAGCAAGGCTATATCACTTCTCGAGCGGTTGTCGTTGAAGAGACCATTCCCCTGGGTAAGATTCGCATTGATGTTATTGAAGGACGGCTAGCCGACATTCAAATTACAGGCAACCGGCGTTTGTCCACGGCTTACATTCGTAGCCGTCTGAAGCTAGCAGATAAGGTTCCCTTAAATGTGAACGCTCTTGAGGAGCAATTGAGACTGCTTAGGGCCACCCCCTACATTGAAAACATTGAGGCCACCTTACGACCGAGTGAAGACCCTCAGGCTCGCGCAGGAGACAGCATTCTGCTCGTGAAAGTGCTTGAGGATAAGCAACCTCTAGTCCTAGGAGTTGGTTTTGATAACTATATCCCTCCAAGCATCTCCCAGCAACGGGGGCTTTTTTACTTAGGGTATCAGAATATTAGCGGCATCGGTGATGAAATCTTTGGTTCATATACCTTTGGCCTAACCCCTAGTCGTTTTGGTGTACCGGCTCTGAATGAGCTTGACTTGCGTTATCGCGTGCCCATTAACCCGATGGATGGAACAATCCAGGTGCGTCTAGTAGCGACTGCGAGCCAGATCACAGACAGGGCTTTTGAAGCGCTTGACATCAATGCAATTTCAGGTTTGGCTGAGTTTTCCTTCCGGCAACCGATTATTCGGAGCGTGCGACAAGAACTGGCCCTTTCTACGGGATTCACCTACCAAATTTCCCAAACCTTTACCTTTGCAGGGCCAACACCCTTTGGATTTGGACCTGACCGCGATGGCTCTAGCCGGACGAGTGTCTTGAAATTTGGCGTTGACTACACTTATCGGGACACGTCGGGGGTTTGGCTAGCACTCTCACAATTTAATCTAGGGTTGCCCATCTTCAATGCTACCCTTAATGGCGATGGTCCCTTTCCTGGAAAGGTCTTTCCCGATGGACGCTTTCTTAGCTGGCAAGCCCAGGGGCTGCGGCTGCAAAATCTCGGCAACGATTTTTTACTAATTTTACGAGGTGATGTGCAACTTGCAACTAGGCCTTTGTTAGCGCAACACCAGTTTGTCATCGGGGGCGGCCAGTCAGTCCGGGGCTATCGGCAAAATGCTCGCTCTGGTGATAATGGCATGCGCATTTCTGCTGAATTTAGAATTCCCGCAGCCCGAGATGCGAATGGTCAGCCGTTTTTTTATTTGACCCCGTTTATTGAGTTTGGTCGGGTCTGGAATAACAGAACAAACCCAAATGTATTAACGACACCTAACACGCTCGCTGGTGCAGGTATAGGATTTCTTTGGACACCGGTGCCAGGTTTAGACGTGCGTTTCGACGCCGGAGTGCCAATTATCTACAACCGTGATCGTGGATTCGATATGCAGGATTATGGGCTTTACTTCAGTGTCGTTTACCGTGCGTTTTAATGATTGGGCTGATGTCGCCACAAAATGAAAGCGTCATCGTCAGGATTGTGGTAGTAATGACGACGTTTGCCTAGGATGCGAAATCCGCAGGATTGGTAGAGATTGAGTGCTGGGGTGTTCTGGGCACGCACTTCTAAGGTAACATGGGCAATGGTAGAGGGTAATTCTTGAAGCAGATAATTTAAAGTGGCACGACCAATTCCTTTTCGCCGGTGGTCTGGATGCACCGCCAGCAAAACGATGTGGGCTTCATCTAAAATGAGCCAGGCAGCAGCCATAGCAACTAATTGATTGGCAACGTCATACCCCACAAAGAGAGTGCTGTCTTTTTGCAATTCCGTTTCATACTGCCGAGCGGACCACCAGCCCCCAAACACCGCCTGGTCCAACGCCACGACGGCTGGACCATCCTGGTCAGTTAAGCGCCGCAACCGCTGGGTGTCAAGAGCTGTCATTCCTTTAACTGTCTCATGTGGGCTTGGACTGTTTGCCGCCAGGCCCGTTCGGCTGCTACTTCATCCTGGCGCGCTTGGGCTAGGAATTGATACAGATGTTCTTTTTGAACCCAAGGGAAAGTCGGTGAAGAATCTGACTCTTGGTAAACCCCATTGACCAGCACAAAAATCCGCCACTCCTGCCCGTTATAACGCCAGAACTCCGGTACACCCATGGCCGCGTACAAGCAATTTTTATCAATGTCGGTGTGGGTAATGTCCACTTCCACCACCAGGTCGGGGGGCGGGTCCCGCCGGAAATCCACACTGCGCCCTGCCACTTCGGGTTGATGTTGAATGTAGTAGGCGCTATCAGGTTCTGCACTCCGATTCAAGTCCTCTCGTTCAATCGTGGTGGAACCTATGGTCTTGAGTTTCAGCCCCATTTCAACCACCAAAATAACGATAAAACGCTCAATCAGACGCAGTGCAAATTCATGTTCTTCTAAAGGCATGGTAATTTCTAACGTTCCCTGGTCATAGGTCAGGCGAGCGGCCCGTGATTCCGGTAATGCGCGGAGAATTTGCTGATAGGATTGCCAGGTTAAGCCGCGGAGTGTGACTCGTTTTTCACCTACAGGATGTGTCGTTACTGGCGCAACAAGGGTAAACATCCACGCCCATGACGCAACGCTCACTCCCAATTGTAGGGTATTGCTATCGAAAGCCCTTGTCATTGGGTCCCAAGACAAAGCTTGGTCCTTAGTTTCCCGACGGGTTCTCTTTGGGGTTACAGAGCATAACTTGTGCCGAGCTATCTGGATTTTGGGGTTCCCCGCAAGCTTGGCTGGTTCTTTGGACTACACACTGGCGCCGTCTGTTGCCTAACGTAGTAAGTATCCTATCCTGGTCATCAACTGCTCCGCTTACTGGTGGTTCACTGCTATGCCCCGTTCGCGTACGCCGGCTCCAGCATCGGACAACGGCCAGCCCACCCTCGTCATCGTGGAGTCACCCACCAAGGCCCGCACCATCCGCCAGTACCTGCCAGCGAATTACCGGGTAGAAGCCTCGATGGGTCACGTGCGGGATTTGCCCCAGTCGGCCAGCGAAATTCCCCCGGAATACAAGGGCCAGGAGTGGGCCAGCTTGGGGGTCAACGTCCACCACAACTTTGAACCGCTCTATATCATCCCGCCAGATAAGAAAAAGGTGGTCAACCAACTGAAAGCAGCCCTCAAGGACGCCAAGGAACTGATCCTGGCCACTGATGAAGACCGCGAAGGAGAAAGCATCAGTTGGCATTTGACCCAGGTGCTCCAGCCCCAAGTGCCCACCAAACGGATGGTGTTCCACGAAATTACCCGCGAGGCCATCCAAGAGGCGCTGCAAAATTGCCGCCAACTGGACGAAGGGCTGGTCCGCGCCCAGGAAACCCGCCGCATCCTGGACCGCCTGGTGGGCTATACCCTCTCACCTCTCCTGTGGCAAAAGGTGGGGCCGGGGCTGTCAGCCGGACGGGTGCAGTCAGTGGCGGTGCGCCTGCTGGTGGAACGGGAACGGCAACGGCGGGCGTTTCGTGCAGCGGTGTACTGGGGTGTCAAGGCGCGCCTGTCGGCCCAAGGCACCCCTTTTGAGGCACGGTTGGTGGCGCTCAACGGTGAGCGCTTGGCCACCGGCCAGGACTTTGACCCGAAAACTGGTCAACTGCTCCCAGGACGCGCAGTGCGGTGGCTTCAGGAAACGGAAGCGACAGACTTGTGTCAACGGCTTCAAGGGGTCCTGTGGCGTGTGCAGGCAGTCGAGTCTCGGCAAGTCCAGCGGAAACCGGCGCCGCCTTTCACGACCTCCACCCTACAGCAGGAGGCCAACCGGAAACTGCGGCTTTCTGCCCAGGAGACCATGCGCATCGCCCAGAATCTCTACGAGCAGGGCTACATCACCTACATGCGCACAGATTCGGTGCATTTGTCCCAGCAGGCGATTGACGCAGCCCGCGCCTGTGTGCGGGAGATGTACGGCGAGGCCTATCTCAGTCCCCAACCTCGCCAGTACGCCACCCAAACCAAGGGCGCCCAGGAGGCCCACGAGGCGATCCGACCGGCGGGCAGTACCTTTCGCACCCCCCAGGAAACGGGCTTGACGGGGCGGGAATTGGCTCTCTACGAACTGATCTGGAAACGCACAGTGGCGACCCAAATGGCGGAAGCCCGGATTACCCATCTGACGGTGACCCTCCAGGCGGGAGACGCGGAATTTCGCACCACCGGCAAGCGCATTGATTTCCCTGGCTTTTTCCGGGCCTATGTGGAGGGTTCCGATGACCCGCAGGCGGCTCTAGAAGACCAGGAAATTCACTTGCCGCCGTTGGCGGTGGGCGATACCCCTATTTGTCTCCAAGTGGAACCGGTGCGCCACGAGACTCAACCGCCAGAGCGCTATACGGAAGCCTCCCTGGTGAAAACCCTGGAAAGCGAGGGCATTGGCCGGCCCAGCACCTACGCCACCATCATCAGCACGATTCAGGAACGGGGTTACGTGCGAACTGAGGGTAACGCGCTGGTGCCCACCTTCACGGCTTTTGCGGTCACGGCGCTGCTAGAGCGTTATTTCCCTCACCTGGTGGACACGGGGTTCACCGCTCGGATGGAGCAGACCCTGGACGAGATTGCGGAAGGGCAGGTGAATTGGCTGCCCTACTTGCGGGAGTTCTATCTAGGGGAACAGGGGCTGGCCAACCAGGTGAAGCAGCAAGCCGAAAGCATCAACCCAGCGGCGGCCCGCACCCTGGAACTCGAAGGGTTGGGTGATGCCAAAGTCCACATCAGTACCCGCTACGGCCCCTACGTGGAAATCCCCCAGAATGGTCAGACTATCACGATTTCCCTGCCCAAAGACCTAACGCCAGGGGAACTCACGCCGGCGGTGCTGGAGGAACTCCTGCGCCAGAAAACCGAAGGCCCCACCAAGCTGGGTTTCCATCCCGATACCGGCGAGCCGATTTACGTCCTCACCGGCAGCTACGGCCCCTACGTGCAACTGGGCGACGTGAACGATACCCACAAAAAACCCAAGCGGGTTTCGCTTCCCAAGGGGATAACGCCAGAGCAAGTGACGTTGGACATGGCGGTGGGGTTGCTCTCATTGCCGCGGATTCTGGGTCCCCATCCCCAGGGCGGCATCGTCAAGGCGGGATTGGGTCGCTTTGGTCCCTACGTCGTCCACGACCGCGGCAAGGACGGCCAGGAGTTCCGCTCCCTCAAGCCTGAGGATGATGTATTGACCATTAGTCTGGAGCGGGCGCTGGAATTGCTTGCCCAGCCCAAAGCCACCCGCAACCGGAGCGCCAGTACCTTGGTGCGGGAATTGGGACCCCATCCCGAGGACCAGGAACCGGTGCAGGTCTATCAAGGCCCCTACGGCTACTACATCAAACACGGCAAGGTAAACGCGGGGTTACCGGAAGGAGTGACGCCAGAACAACTGACCCTGGACCAGGCGGTGCAGTTGCTGGCCGAGCGGGGTCCAGCCGGACGCAAACGCACAACGACCCGGCGCAAAAAGACTTAATTCACCGGCGCAGCTCAATCAACGGTGCTTGCGGGTCGCTGAGGTCAATGGCGGCAATCCGCTGCAAAGGCACCTGGCGAGGTAAATGCCGCAGGCGGTCTAGGGCCAGCAATTGCGCGGGTAATTGTTGCACGTCGCTCCCCAGGCGAATCCACCCCAACTCTGTTTGCAGGCGCAGATCCCCCGGTTGCTCCCAATCAAGGGCAGTTACCCGCACGGGACTCGTGGCAATCGCGCGATACACCTGTGGCCACAGGGAGGCCTGGGTCGGATGCCAGCCCCGCACCTGCAAAACGGGATACCGCTGCAATTGCCGTAGCACTGGCGCGTATTCCGCCCCCAAACGATGGCCCTCGGCGTCAAGAAACCCCTGCTGCTCAGATGGACAGGGCTGAGTGCAGGTCAGTACCGCCACTGGCCAGCGCTCTTGAACCCATAACTCGACCCGCGCCGGAAAGGCTCGCCGTCGCACCCGCACATCAGCTACTACGGGTTGTTGCTGCAGGCGTGCTGTGAGCACCGTTGGCGATAGTTGCCACAGGGGTTGGGGCTGGTCAAACTGGAGCCACTGGCGCACCTGAGTTTCCGTCAGCAGGCCCTCTGTGTGAATCCGAATCTGCTCCGGTTGCACCACCCACCAGCTCGGATGTTGCACTAGCCAGACCAGGCCAGCAGCGACTCCTGCTGTCGCCAGCGTCTGCCATACCTCCAAAAGTAATTGCCGCCGTCGTTGGCGGCGGATTTGTCGCCGTCGTTGTTGAAAATCCATCTCGCCGGTGCCGGTTCCTTTTCCCCCATCATGACATTTGGAAGCAGGAATCTCAAGCGCTGAACCTGTAAAAACTCCTGAGCCAGCACTTCATCGCTCAGTCATCCATGCTCGTCACATTTGGGGTCCCAGAGTGTAGCTCCGTTGCCGCTTCTCTCTGATAACTGAAGTGGCTTGGCCGCAGCAACTTCATCACTTAGGTTACTTATGGTTGTCATAGCTAAGCTTTTTAAGGTTGTCATATAATGAACGTGTTACTATGGGGTGAAAAAATGCTCAGACCATATAACTATGATTTGCGCAACAAGGCAGTAGAAACTATCATGGAAGTCAGTCAGCTCCTAAACGTCAGCTATCAAACGGTACAAAAATGGCTCAGACAAGGGTCAGAAACCGGAGACGTTCACCCCAAGGAAGGTTATCAAAAAGGCCATCGTCATAAGCATTTCAGCGGTTTGCGGATTAACGGGAGATGGCTGCTTGCTTCGGTGTGAGTTGAGGCCCTGCAAAAGCGACAGGCTTATGGTGAATACCACCAGAGAAGGTGGCCTATATCGGCCAGTCCAAGAGTCTATGGGGAAAAACCATTGTGGGGAACGGTTTATCAATCAGGGTGTGTGGTGGAGCCATTCACTTGGATAGGCTACTATCCGATGGTTAAGTGAGAGACTTTTACCAGCGATAAGGCGGTGAGATAGGTCGTGGAAGCGGCTGGGTGTCGCTTGGTTTAGTTACCAAGATATTCACCTGATTTCAATCCGATTAATAAAACGGTGGGTCAGTCATGCGTGGAGTTTAACCAAACAGAACCTGCGTTCTCTCGTGGATGAAACCGTCTGTCTTATATGTCAACTTTTGCCGGCTTAGCTATAAAACCTTCTGCAATGATTTTTTAAGGTTCTAACTAGAGAAATTGGTTAAGAATAGGTAGGGATACTCAAGGTGGTCGATGCATCGTTGGCTGGTGGGTGCGTTGCAGGTGGAGCAAGTGACAGTGGCCATTCCCGGCTTGCCCCAAACCCTAGCCGGTGTGCGCGTGGTGCAGCTTTCTGACTTTCATTTTGATGGGTTGCGGTTGAGTCCATCGCTTCTGCGGACGGCTCTGGCGGCGACCCAAGCGGCGCAACCCGATTTGATTGCCCTCACGGGCGATTACGTTACAGACGACCCCCAGCCCATCTGGGAATTGGCCAGTTATCTGGGGCAGTTGCGGGCGACCTACGGCATCTACGCGGTGCTGGGCAACCATGACATTGAATGGCCCCAAGCCCGGGCGACTATCACCCAAGCATTGACGAGTGTCGGGATTGAAGTCCTGTGGAACCAGGTCTGTTACCCGCTGGGACCGGGAATGGCGGTGGTGGGGTTGGCGGACTTTTGGTCCAAGGAATTTCGACCAGCGCCTCTGTTCGAGTCCTTACCCCCGGACGTGCCGCGTCTGGTGCTTTCCCATAACCCGGACAGCGCCGAGGTGCTCCAGCGGTGGCGCGTGGATTTGCAATTGTCGGGGCACACCCATGGCGGCCAAATTGTTATTCCTGGTTGGGGGCCGCTGCCTGCCTATACCCACGCCTGGAGGCAGCGCATTCCTCGCTGGTTACGCCGCCGGATTCCTTCGCCCCTGTTCAACCAAAGCTGTGACCGGGTGACCCAGCACTGGGAGTGGAGCCAGGGACTGCACCGAGTGGGGAACAATCAGCTCTACGTCAATCGCGGGCTGGGGACGTACTTGCCGGGACGATTTGGTTGCCCGCCGGAGGTCACCGTGATTACCTTGATGCCCGCTTGTCCTTCAGCGCAATCTCCGGTTGTGGCCCAACCCGTTTTTGAACCATCGCAGGTGTGAGCGCTGGCGGTGAACCCCAAGGACTACCTGGTGATAGACACGGAGGGACAGGACTACCTGGCGGAAGTGGCCCTGGTAGACCCCGGTGGTGCGGTGGTCTATACGGCCTACGCCCAGGAGCATCCCCAGAATGCAGACCGTCGTCCTCATAGCCGTCCGCTACGGCAAATCCTGCGGGACTTGCAAACCCTGGCTGCGGGTAAATCCCTGGTGTGCCACTATGCCGAACACGACCGCCGAATTATCGCCCGCAGTTACCGGCGCGCGGGTTTGCCCCCGCCAGATTTTAATTACGTCTGCACCTGGGAGCTGGCTCGGCAGCGCTTGCCGGCCCTGGCCAACTATTCCTTGGAAAATTTGTGCAAATATCTTAATCTGAGGGTCGGGAACAAACGCTTTGACCCGAACCACGCCCATAGCGCCCGTTACGATGCCCAATTTACCCACCAGCTTTACCGTCGCCTGTGTGCCCTGATGACCAATCCCTTTGACAGCAGCCGGGTGGACCATCCGTTTCAGCAACACCCCGATTGCGCAAGTATTTACGCCGAAGAGTACCGCTATCTGAAATCGCTCCTGCCCTATATTCAGAAGGACCCCAACCACCAGAGTCGGGGCGCGGTGGTCCTTGGCCCAGCGGGTTCCGGCAAAACCCACCTGATCATGCGCATGGCCCAGGAACTGCTTAGCAGCAACCGTTTACTGTTTATCCGCCAGCCCAACCACCCCCAAACCGTTCTGTATCACACCTACGCCCGTATCCTGGAATCGTTTGCCGAAAAGGTCCCCGGCACGCCTTACACCCAACTGGAACTGTTTATAGCCAACAGCCTCATCCGTATCCTCGGCGACTCGCCGAAATTTCTCAGTACGCAAAGGGGAAGAGACATCCTGGCCAGCCTACAAAATGACCAACTGAGTTTGTATCAACGCTTGGGGAAAGAGGGCACCGACAGTCACCGCCAGAGCTGGCACATCATCGAGCGTTACTTAACCGACTGGTGGAGCCAGCGCTATGCCGCTGCGGGTTATGCCGTCCACATTCTCAAGGGTCTCGTCCGTTTTTGCCGCTACACTGACCCGACGAAAAAGGAACTGACCCGCCGCTGGTTGGCCGCGCAAGAACTGGAACCGGACCAGGCGGAAGGGATTGGCCTTCCCAATTGGCAGGAGGACCTCAGCCGCGAGGAGTTTGCCCTGACGGCCATGGGTGTGTTTGGGAAATTGTCGGTGCTGGACCAGCCCCTGATCCTGGTGTTTGACCAACTGGAGGGCCTGGGCCAAGCCCACCAGGCGCCATTGCTGGAAAGCTTTGGGGCGGCGGTCAAGGAGATGCTGACCCACGTGCCCAATAGCCTGGTTATTCTCAACCTGTTTCCCGAGCGCTGGCAACAGTTTCAAACCGTGTTTGACCCCTCGGTTACCGACCGGCTCTCCCAATACGTCATTCACCTGCGACACCCCCAGCCAGAACAACTCCGACAAATGCTGCAGCAACGGGCTGGCGATACCCCCCTGGAGGAATTGTTTACGCCGCAGGAATTGGCCGATATTCTCAACCAAAAATCCATCCGGGCGGTGCTGAATCGGGCGGCGGCTTACTATCGCTACAAGTATCAACATATTCCCTTACCGGATACGCCCACCCCTTCCCGCGAGGAACAATTGGAACAAGCCCTGGCCCAAATCTGGCGCCTTTTGCAGCCCCTGTTTTCCCCATCGCCGTCTCTTCCCGACCGCTCTGCTACAGCCGCAGCGGGACCGACGCCGATGGAAATCCTCCAACCCTATCTCCAGCGCAAACACGGCGAACTGCTTGCCCGCTACGACCGTCCCACAGTCATCAACGACACAGATGACCTGGGTAAATTCACCACCCTCCTGGAGACCTTTCAAATTCCCTTTGCGCACTTGCCTTTGGGTAAAAAAGCCTTGCCCGAGTTGGTCCTGCTCCCCGCCCAGCAGCAGGTTATCGCCTTTCACAGCCGCAGCGGCTCCTCCTTCGTGGCCCGCCTCAAAAACTTCAATGAACTCGTCGCCGCCTACCCCCAGTATCAATTCCTGCTGTGGCGAGACCGTCGTGAACCCTTGCCTAGCGGTCCGGTGACGGCCCAGGAAATTGCCAAATTACACCATGCTGCCAACGGCCAATTCAAATGGATGGAGCGGGAAGACCGTCTTGCCTTCGAGGTGCTTTACGCTATGGTCACGGACATCCAGAACCAGGACCTGGAGGTCACCCTGGCTGATGCGAAAGCGGCGCTGCGACAAGTGCTTGCCCCTTCTTGGTTAACGGCCCTGCTCACGCCGTCTGCTGGCGCATGAGGGGAACAGGTGGTCGCAGGGTCAGCGAATTTAGAACCACCGCCAGCGAACTGAGGGCCATCAATCCGGCGGCTGACGTCGGGGTGAGCGCCCAACCCCACGGTAAAAACACGCCCGCCGCTAGGGGGATGGCCACTAGGTTGTATAAAAAGGCCCAGGCCAAGTTCTGGTAAATTTTGGCGAACGTCCGCCGGCTCAGTTCCCAGGCCGCCGCCACATCCCGCAGGTCGTTGTGGATGAGAACAATGCCCGCGCTTTCCAGGGCCACTTGGGTTCCCCGCGCCAGGGCAATCCCCACCTGGGCTGCGACCAATGCCGGCGCGTCGTTGCTGCCATCGCCGACGACGGCCACCCGATGCCCCTGCTGTTGCCAGCGAGTCACCCACTCTACCTTATCTGCCGGTAGTAGACCGCCTTGCCCGTGGTCACGGGGCAAACCCAACGCCTGAACCAGATGTGCCACCACGTCTGGGCGGTCACCGCTCAGCACCCGCACCTGCAACCCCTGGTCCCTCAGCCACTGAACCACGCCGTGGGCTTCAGGGCGCACTTGGTCCCGCAGGAGCAAAATCCCCACCGGTTGTCCCGCAATCTGGAGCGCCACCACTGTCTGTCCGGGTGCCAAGAGGACGGGTAACGGTAACTCCGCCGGCCAACGCCCCAACTGAACAGGGTAGCCATCTACCTGGGCGGTAACCCCTATGCCTGGTTGCACCTGTCGGTCATGAATAGACCACTGGCGTTCGACGGCGGGTGCGCCCTGGCGAATCCCCACCGCTATCGGATGGGTACTCCCCCACTCCAACTGGGCCGCCAGTTGCCACAGTTCATCCGCGCTGGTCACCAGGGGATGGGAGTGGAGCAGATGTACCTGCTCCACCTGAGGTTGCCCTTGGGTAAGCGTGCCGGTTTTATCAAACACCACCGTATCCACCGTGACCACCTGCTCTAGGATGTCCCCCCCGCGAATCAATAGGCCCCGTTGCGCCCCGCGCGTCAAACCTACCAGGACTGCCATCGGTGTGGCCAACCCCAGCGCGCAAGGACAAGCCACCACCAGCACCGCCACCACTCGGTGAATGGCGACCAGCCAGGGATGGTCTATATCGGGCCACCATATCGGCGCCAGGCACCCCCAAAACAGCAGGGTCGCACTGGCAATGCCCAACACCCCGTAAGTGAACCCAGCCGCAATCCGGTCCGCGATCCTCTGCACCGGTGCCTTGCGGGCTTGCGCAGTGAGCACCAAGTTCAGGATTTGGCCAAGGCGAGTCGCCGCTCCCGTGGCTGTTACCTCCACCACCACCGTATCAGTGACATTCACCGTGCCGCTGTAGACGGGGTCGCCCGGCTGGTGCAGGACGGGGAGCGATTCACCAGTCAACATCGCCTGATCCACCAGCGTGACCCCGTCGCAAATCACACCGTCTACGGGGAAGGTCTCGCCCGGTTGCACCTGGACTTTTTGACCCACTTGCACCTGCACGAGCGGCACGGATTCCCACACGCCCTGGGGTGATAACAGCCGCGCCGTTGGCGGTTGCAGCGCAACCAGGGCCGCCAGCGCCTGTCCCGCCCGTTGACGCGCCCGCGCCTCCAGCGCCTGCCCCACCGACATCAGGGCAATCACCATCACCACTTCGTAGAAAAACCGGTCCCACCCCCAGTCGGGCCGCCACCAGGCCACCAGACCAGCAACGTAGGCCACCGTCACGCCCAACCCCACGAGGCTATACATGGTCGGCGCTCCGGACCGCCAGCTTTGCCAGCCGGAGACGAGTATTTCCCGTCCTGGCAGGAGAAGCGCCAGGGTTGCCAGTAGGCATTCCGTCAGGGGGTGATGGAGCCAGGGCCAGTGATGAGACCCCCAGGAAGAGTGCCCCAGCGCCGCCAGCGCTAGTAGTCCCAGGGCTAACAGCAAGTGCCATCGCGAGCGCTCGAGTGTCCGATGGGTTTCCCAGAGACGGTGGGGCCGGCTTGGATAGCCTTTTTGGGTCAAAAACTGGGCGAGTTTTTCCGGGACGACTTGGGTGGCATCCCCAAGAACCTGGGCTTGGTGGGTCGCCAAATTCACCGTTACGGCTAACACCCCCGGATAGCGCCGCAAATGCTGTTCCACCGCCCGCGCACAGCCAGCGCATTTCATGCCCTCGATATCCAGCAGGATGCTTTGCGTTGCTGGTGGTGCCGACAGGTTCATGGTCAACATTCCCTAGATGTGGGCCCCTGTTCCAGTCTAGCCATCCATCCCCGGACGGGTAGCGTCGAGCAAAATTTTTCTATATGTTGCGAATAGCCCGCCTGGAAACCCAGGTCCTAAAATGGTAAAAACCAACACTGGGAGACGCAGGGATGAGCCGGTGGCGACGTCCACGCCTGCAGCCAAAAAAAATTGCCGTCACCTACTACGCCCTGAGCAGCGCGCCGGTCGAACAAATTTGGCAGAAGCTGGCGAATCTGGCGGATCTGTCCTGGCATCCCCTGGTTACTCGCCCCCATGTCCCGTGGGGTTTACTGCCCAAGCCCGGTTTGCTGTACGATGCGGTCTCTCGCCTGTTTCCCATCCGGGTGCGGATTTTTGTAGAGCGCGTACAGCAGCAGCAATTACTGAGCGTGCGGGTGTTTGCCCTGCCCGGCGTGGAGGAGCGGGTGACTTACCAAGTGCAATCCACCGTCTGCGGCACCCAGATTTCCTACTCCCTCACGCTCCAGGGGTGGCTATCGCCGTTGGTCTGGTCGGTTATCCGGCCTCGCGCCGCCCGCGTGGCTCGGCAGTTAGCCCAAGCCGCTGAGGGACGATTGACCACTTCCTGGGATGGGATGTCAGTGATCTAGACCATCGCTTCGGGAAAGGTCTGGGCAAATTCCGCCAGCAGGTCGTCCATTTCCTCCAGCGCCTGGGTGACGTCAATCCGCAGGGTACCCAGCTCCGGTTGCGCCAAAAGTTGCACCAGGACGTCCCGCTTTTTTTGGATGGCCTTGATTTTCTGCTGGAGTTCCTGCTTGTCCATTGCCTTCCCTTTACAGATCTTTCCTCCGACTGTAGGCGATTTTTGCGTGCCTGTCCAGCCGGGCTGCCGTCGCCAGGATGGCTTCGCGATTGGCCAGCAGTTGACCACAGGCGTCCCACGTGCCCTGCAACAACGCCCGTTGCGCCCTTGGCTCCATCTGCACCGACCAGGTTTGGGTTCCCGTTGCCAAGGTCAGCCGCTCTAGGTCCAGCGTAAACACCTGGCTGGGGTCAGTGGCAATGTGCGCTTGTAGGAACTGAATCACGTCAGGCGGAGCAGTTGCCACTGGCAAGCCCAGCGCCAGGCAGTTTCCCGCAAAAATCTCCGCAAAACTCTCCCCCACGATGGCCCGGATCCCCCAGCGTCGCAGGGCCTGTGGGGCGTGCTCTCGGCTGGAGCCGCACCCAAAGTTGGCATTGACCACCAAAATCGTCGCCCCCTGGTACTGGGGTTGGTCAAACGGGTGGTCGCCCCGCGCCCGGTCGTCGGCAAAGACGTGCGCCCCCAACCCGTCAAACGTGACACAGCGCAGAAAACGGGCGGGAATGATCCGGTCAGTGTCAATGTCGTGGCCTACCAGGGGAAGGGCGCGACCAGTAATGCGCTGAATTGGCGTCATGGCGGCTGAGGCAACTGGTCGTTCTCTTTAACTATTCAAGCAGAGAGAAGAGGCCACTAGAAACAGCGTGTCATGGCTTTGGTTATCGCCAAACCACTTCAGGCCGCTATGGCTAGGCCACCCTAGAACGGTGCTGCACCCTGCAGCGGTATGACATGACAAACCTTGGCTACAGGGAACCAACCGCAGGGCCTTGCCCTAGAACGCTAATATCAATGGACCTGACCCGCCAGAAACCGCTGTCTAGGGCTGGGATTTCCGTAAATTTACGCAGGGGAGCGGCGCGATTTTTTGTCATGATGGCAACGTAGGACGGTTTTGGTTAAGAACGTGGAAATGCGGCTGCTTGCAGGCTCGCGGTGGATGGGTGACCGCTATGCGGCTGCGCTTTAGTGCCCTAACCCACCCTGGTATTGTCCGGCAACACAACGAAGATGCCTACTACGTAGATCCCGCAGGGCGCTTTTTCATGGTGGCCGACGGCATGGGTGGCTATTCGGGAGGCGAACGGGCAAGCCAATTGGCGGTTTCGCTGGTAGCGCTCTATCTCGACACCCACTGGCAATCCACTGCATCCCTAGCGGAGACTATCCAACAAGCCATCCTGCGGGCTAACGAACACCTGCTGGTGGAACAGGCCGAAAACCCTGTGATCAGAGACATGGGAACCACGCTGGTACTGCTGTGTTGCGGGGCGGGCAATCAGGCCTGGTATTGCCATGTGGGGGATTCGCGCCTGTACCGATTTCGGCACAACCACCTGGAGCAGTTAACCCGTGACCATACCTGGGTGGCGCAGGCTGTCGAAGCTGGAGGACTATCGCCGCTGCAGGCGCGTTCGCATCCCTGGCGCCATCTGCTGACCCAGTGTCTTGGGCGCGAGGACTTGGAACCGGTGGTAGTGCAGTCTCTGACGCTGGAGCCAGGGGACTGTTATCTCCTGTGCAGCGATGGGTTGACCGAAGAGGTGCTGGACTGGCAAATTGCGGCGACGTTGCGGCGGCGGCGTTCCCCGGAGTGGACAGTGCAGGCTTTGGTGGATGCGGCCTGTCAGCACGGTGGCCGAGACAATATCACCGCTGTCGTGGTCCAGGTGCTAGAGGAGACGGAAGCCCCACCGGCCTGATACGCTATCGTAAAAGCTAGCGAGGAGGAGAACCCATGGACGCGCAGGTGCGGAGCTGGTTGCAGCCGGTGGCTGATTTTTTTAACGGTCTGTCTATACCGGAACCGATTGTCCACTGGGGGCATCCCGTCATGATGGGCATCGTACTGGTGTTTATGGGCAGTTTTGCCGCTTGGCGGGGATGGCAAGGTCGGTTGGCGACCGACCCCCACCTCAAGCAGCAAGCGTGGCGGGAACACCGCCAGTTAGTCCCCTGGCTGTACCTGTTCCTGGCGTTGGGCTACAGCGGCGGACTGCTCTCGCTGGTGATGCAGGGGCAGGAGATTTTCCACAGCGCCCACTTTGTAACGGGAACCCTGGTATTGGCGGGATTGACGGTGAACGCCCTGTTGGCGCTGGGAATGAAGGGGGCAGCGGCCATTCGCACCCTCCACGCCTACGTGGGAAGCGCAACCTTGGCGGTGGCGGTGGTGCATATGGCCTTGGGCGTGCAATTAGGGCTGTCATTCTAGGGAGCAGGAAACCCGATGCGCCTGCTTTGGAGTTGTTTGCTGGGATTGCTGTTGTGGTGCTACGGTGGGGTGACGGCACCAGCCTTGGCCATGACCGACGCCCAGCGGTTGGTGGTAGAGGTATGGCACATCGTCAACCGGGCCTACGTGGACCCCACCTTCAACGGTCACAACTGGCAGCAGGTGCGGCGGGCGGCCCTGCAGCGCCCCCTGGAGACCATGGCCCAGGCAAGGCAGGTCATTCAAGAAATGCTGGTCCAGTTGGACGACCCCTTTACCCGGCTGTTGCCCCGCCAGCAATACCGCACCCTGCAGACTACCACGGCGGGAACGCTGACAGGTGTAGGGCTGCAGCTCGTGTTAGATGGGGAGCAGCGGGTGCCTTTGGTGGTGGCACCAATTCCCGGTTCACCGGCGGCCCGGGCGGGCATCCAGAGCCATGACCGCATCGTGGCGATTGACGGCCAACCCACCCAGGGTCTGGACATGGAGACGGCGGCTAGCCGGTTGCGGGGCGCGCCAGGGACCCCTGTGACCCTAACACTGCAACGGGGCGAGCAGCAATGGACAGTGACCCTGGAACGGCAGCGGGTGATCCTACCCTCGGTGGTGTGGGAGGTGCGGCCCGGTGACATCGGCTACATCCAACTCAGCCAATTCAGCGCCAGTTCTGCGGCGGAGATGGCCCGGGCGATTCAAGCGCTCGAGGCCCAGGGCGTACGGGGCTACGTTTTGGATTTGCGCAACAACCCAGGTGGTCTTTTCCAGGCGGGGATAGAAATCGCCCAAGAGTGGATAGACCAGGGCACGGTGGTCTATACCGTTAACCGAGACGGGGAGCAAACGGATTTCACCGCGGCGGGCCAGGCGTTGACGGATAAACCCCTGGTGGTGTTGATCAACCACGGCACCGCAAGCGCCAGCGAGATCTTGGCAGGGGCGTTGCAGGACCATCATCGCGCCTGGCTGGTGGGAGAACCCACCTTCGGCAAGGGATTGATCCAGTCGGTCTTTCCCCTGAGCAACGGGGACGGGTTAGCTGTCTCGGTGGCCCGCTACCAAACCCCAGCGCACCACGATATTCACCGGCGAGGGATCACGCCCGACCAACTGGTGCCGACGCCTGCAGAGGGTATCACTGACCCCGCTAGGGACCCCCAGTATCAAGCGGCGGTGGCTTGGTTAGAGCGCTACCTAGCCCAAGGTTCCCCTTCTATCCTGGAAACAGAGCAACGGGGGTGGCATGGATAAAATTAACGTTGGTCTTTTAGGGCTAGGGACCGTGGGTGCCGGCGTGGCAGCGATTCTGCTCGACCCCCAGGGACGCCATCCCCTGCTAACGGACATCGTGTTGCGGCGGGTGGGGGTACGGTCCCTGCACAAACCGCGGGCGCTGCATCTGCCGGCGGGGATTCTCACCACCGACCTGGTAGGCCTGGTCCAGGACCCGGACATCCACATCGTGGTGGAGTTAATGGGTGGACTGGAACCGGCGCGCAGTCTTCTCCTGCAGGCTATCCAGCAGGGCAAGCACGTGGTCACGGCCAACAAGGCGGTCTTGGCCCGCTACGGCACAGAACTGTGGCAGGCGGCTCAGGACAAGGGAGTCTACGTGTTGATGGAAGGGGCGGTGGGCGGCGGCATTCCCATCATTCACCCCCTGAAGCAGGCGCTGGGAGCCAACCGGCTGACCCGCGTGCTGGGGATTGTCAACGGCACTACGAACTTTATCCTGACCCAGATGGAGCAGGCGGGGATAGACTTTGCCACCGCCCTGGCGACCGCCCAATCCTTGGGTTATGCCGAAGCCGACCCCCGCGCGGACATTGACGGCGAGGATGCGGCGGACAAAATTGCCATCCTGGCGACCCTGGCCTTCGGCGTGCAGGTGGTGCGGGAGGAGGTTTACTGCGAAGGCATTGGTGGGATTGAGCCAGTGGATTTGCAGTACGCCGAACGGTTGGGATTTCGGATAAAATTGCTGGCCTTGGCCCAACGGCAAGGGGAAGCGCTGGACATTCGGGTACATCCGACCCTGATTCCTGTCAGTCACCCGCTAGCCAGTGTGCAGGGGGTGCAAAACGCGATTGTCCTAGGGGGCGACCCCGTGGGCGAGGTGATGCTCCAGGGACCGGGGGCGGGAGCCGGACCCACCGCCAGTGCCGTGGTGGGCGATATTGTCAATGTAGCGGCGACGCTGCGGGCCAACTCCGGCTATCATCCCTTGTTGGGGGCGACCGGCGCCCTACCGACGCGGCGATTGCCCATGGACGAGGTACAGACTCGTTTTTATACCCGTGTCTTGACCCAGGACAAGCCAGGGGTCATCGGGCAACTGGGTACCAGTTTTGGCCGGCACGGGGTGAGTCTGGAATCGGTGGTGCAGATTGGTCGCCGGGACGACCTGGCCGAAATTGTGGTGGTCACGCATCAGGTGCGGGAGGGGGATTTTTGGCTGGCGCTGGAGGAAATCCGCCAGTTTACGGCGGTAACGGCCATTCCCACGGTGCTGCGGGTGTGGTCGTAGAGGACCCGCAATTGCGGGAGATTCAGGACCTGGTGCGGGCAGCAGCCCGGGCGCGCGAGGGCAATGTGACGGCTTTGCTGGCGTTGTTGCGTCTCCTGGAGGCCCTGCACCGGGAGATTGAAACCGGCCCCTTCAACGACGCCTTGCCCCAGACCCGCCGGGATTTGTACAACTTGTTGCTAGACATGGAAACCCACGGTGGTTGGCCCTATATCTATCGCCGTAGCTTGGAGAGTTTACTGACCCACTTGCGGGAGACGGAGACCTGGACCGAACCTCAAGAATGAATCCACGCTTGACCGGGGAGTACCCGTTTGGGGAAAAATAGGGGTACACTGATGCCATAGCCCCGCGCCTCCACGCCGTTGAAGGGAGAGTGGTCATGTTACCGGAACAACAGCGCAAAATCCTACTGTACTTCATCGAAGAGGCCAAAGAGCATTTGCAGACTTTAGAGCAGGGGTTGATGAACTTGCAGGCCAACGCCCGCAACAGCGAAATGGTCAACGAAATGTTCCGGGCGGCCCACTCGATCAAGGGAGGGGCGGCCATGCTGGGGTTTGACAGCATTCGTCGCACGGCCCATCGGCTGGAGGACTGTCTCAAGATCGTCAAGGAACATCCCAGCACCCAGGTGGACCAAGAGACGGAGAACCTATTCTTACAGGGCTTGGAGACTCTAGAGACCCTAATCCAGCGTCTGGAGCAGGGGGATTTCACCGAAGAGATGGGACAGGCGGCCCTGCAGCAGGCAGAACCCCTGTTTGGGCTGTTGCAACAGCGGCTGACGGGCATGCCAGTCGAGACCAAGCCAGCGG
Source organism: Gloeomargarita sp. SKYB120 (assembly GCA_025062155.1). Taxonomy (NCBI): domain Bacteria; kingdom Bacillati; phylum Cyanobacteriota; class Cyanophyceae; order Gloeomargaritales; family Gloeomargaritaceae; genus Gloeomargarita; species Gloeomargarita sp. SKYB120. The sequence continues at coordinate 47,270 of JANXAM010000018.1, forward strand.
TTCCGGCCAATTTTTCGGCCCAAGTATTGGGCATCCTGCGACAGATCCTGGAGACGGTCAAACAGGGAGATGGTGCTGAATGCGCGCAGCGGGTGGCGGACCTATGTGGCCAGCTGGGAAATCTGGCTCCTGACATTTCCACCTGGCAAACCCTGACCCAAACCGCCCAGCGAGCGGCCACCAATCCGCGCGTGCCCCTGACTAAAATTGCAGGGGTGTTGCTCAAGGAACTCAAACAGGCCAGCGAACTGATCCAGCAGGGCAAAAGTCAACAGGTCGCACCCAGCGAGGTGCTCTGCCGTCTGGCGGGGGGCGAGACGGTCGCACCGGCAGCGCCAAAACAAATCACCATTCCGTTGGAGCCCCAAGAGGCCGCCAAATTGTTGGTGGCCCACTTTGAGCCGGCGCAGTTGACCCTGCTAGCGAAATTGCTAGTGCAAGCACTGAAGCGCCCGAACTGACGGTGAACTGGGGACAGCGCACCTATTTGATGGGGATTGTGAACGTCACCCCCGACAGTTTCAGTGACGGCGGGGAGTATTTTGCCCCAGAGCTGGCGGTGGCCCACGGACAGCGGCTCGTAGCCGAAGGGGCTGATATTTTAGATATTGGCGGGCAATCGACCCGTCCCGGCGCTGAAATTGTCCCCGTCGAGGAAGAATTGCGCCGTGTGATTCCCGTGATTGAAGCCCTCGCCCCACGGGTGAACGTGCCAATCTCGGTAGATACCACGCGGGCCGTGGTCGCGCGAGCAGCCCTGGCGGCGGGAGCAACCTGGGTCAACGACGTCTCTGGCGGCACCGACGACCCCGAGTTGTTGTCAGTGGTTGCGCAGGCCCAAGCAACCGTGGTGTTGATGCACCGGCGCGGCACCCCCAAGACGATGCAGACCTTGACCCACTACGACGATTTGATCGGGGAAATTCGAGATTTTTTAGAGCAACAAGTGCGCAAAGCCCAGCAGCTCGGCATTGAACGCATCGTGATCGACCCGGGGATTGGTTTTGCCAAAACGGCTGACCAAAATTTGACGATTCTCCGGGAACTTCACCGATTCAAAACCTTAAATTGCCCCATCTTGGTTGGCCCCTCGCGCAAGAGTTTTATCGGCCACGTCCTCAACCAACCCGACCCCAAACAGCGGGTGTGGGGAACCGCCGCCGCTTGCTGTGCCGCTATTGCCCATGGTGCCGATATTCTGCGGGTTCACGACGTAGCCCCAATGAAACAAGTCATCCAAATGGCCGATGCCATCTGGCGGGGGTATTCCTATTGAAAACTCGCCTGCTTGCGCAGCAATTCCTCCAGCGTGAGTTCCAGGTCAGAGTAGTGCTATTTAAGTAATGATGCATTATAGTGGTGGATGAAGTTGAATATAATGCCGATGTGATTTTCTAGGTTTTTATAGCTATAGCTAAGCTGCTTTAGCTTGTCAGAGAGAGGAGAGAAAACCCAAAGGCCAGGCCGTGCGCTGGGACTCAAGCGCTGACAACCATAGATGGCTTGGCTATATAGCTAAAATCACAAAACTTGACATAAGCTACGGATAGTTTCATTGACCAAGGATTGTAGATTCTCGATTGCACTTACCTGTAGCTTACGCACCTTTTGCTTAATCCGATACCACACATGTTCAATCGGGTTCAAATCTGGCGAATATCTAGGCAAATATATATGGCTAAGCACAGAATGCTTGACACAGGCAGCAACCAGAACCCTAGATGTTTCCACGCTACTTGCTCCCCAAGGACGATAACCTAAATGTTTTCTGCTATAGCTAAGCACAGAATGCTTGACATAGGTAGAACCCGGAACCATAGATGTTCCTGTATTTGTTGCTTCTCAAGGAGCGGCAACCTAAATGTTTTCTGCTATAGAGGGCAAGCGGCCCAAAAGTAGCGACTTCGCAGCTAATGAAGCCGCAGCCGTTATTTTCGCACCGTTGATTAAAGAAATTGCCCCTGCTGTCGCTGCTTTAATCAAATTGCAATAAATTTACTGCCTGGGCGAGTTATCCGGTGTGGTTGCCGCATCCCTATCGGAGCGCACTTCCTGCACGGCCTCCACGTCAAGCACCAGCACAAAAGGTTGCCCCATCTTCTCGGCCAGGAACCTGGCGGGGGGTAATTTCTCCCGGCGTCCGCACCGTTAGATGCACCTCCGGTGGATTTTCATACCAATTGGTGCGAATCCGGATCAATTCCATGCGCTGAAACGTAACCGTTCCCCGCAACAATGCCCGGCGAATTTCCGCCT